>CALUKK010000033.1 GCA_944321205.1 uncultured Alistipes sp. | reverse complement strand
AAAAGCTGTGCCCTTGAAGATTTCGGAAGCAGAACCACGTAATATTAAAAGGTAAGTAAGCCATGGCAGTAATGAAAAAGACGGGAGACAAAAAAGAAGTCCCCGCTATCTCGACCGCTTCGCTTCCCGACGTGATCTTCATGATCCTCTTCTTCTTCATGGTCTCCACGACCATGCGTGATCAGGAACTGCTCGTAAGATACAAGCTTCCGGAGGCAACCGAAGTACAGAAGCTCGAGAAAAAATCCCTCGTCAGCTTCATCCACATCGGTCCCCCGTCGATGACGATGCAGGCCAAGTTCGGTACCGCACCGCGCATCCAGTTGAATGATTCCTACAAATCGACCCGTGATATCCTGGATTTCGTCGCTGCAGAACGCGACAAGCTCAGCGAAGCCGATCGTGCCTCGATGACCATCTGCCTCAAAGCCGATCAGGCCACCAAGATGGGTATCGTGACCGATGTCAAGCAGGAGCTTCGGCGAGCCAACGCCCTGAAAATCTCCTACGCAGCATCCAAAACGCTGGGATATCAGTTCCAATAGAATCCGGAACGATTCATTTGAAAACAGCCTTCCTCTTTGCGGGGAAGGCTGTTTTGTATTTGGTGTGAGGGAGTGGGAGAGAATACGTGCAGAAGATCGGAGTGACGGGGAGAGATAACTCGAAGAGAGGTACCAAGGGGGGGGGCTGGGTAGGAGCAGGAAGAGAGGGAAGAGAGGGAAGAGAGGGAAGAGAGGGAAGCCAAAAAGCGGAGAAGCTGGAGAGAGGGAGAGGAGGCACAAGAGAGTTGCCAGGAAAAGAAGATGTCGGAAAGAGATAGAAGAAGTCGCAAGAGAGCTGCCGGGGCGAGAAGAGCCTGGGAGTGGAACTGGAGGGCTGGCTGGAGAAGAGCGGGATGCCAAGGAAAGGAATGGCCGGAAGAGGAGAGGCAAAACACAGGAGGGGAGCTGGGGAAAGGTGGAGAGATGCTGCAAGAGGGCTGCCGGGGAGGAAGATGCTGGGGACCCGGACGAGAGATACAGAAGAGCCGGAGATACCTTCAGCCACGAAGAAGCCCCGGAAGGATCGGCCCCCCCGAAGAGAAGCCCCTCAAATAATCTGGAGAAAAATCCGGAGAGAAGGAGAGTCGGTAGAAACGGATTGACAGGATCGGCTGTCGGGGAAAATCGGAGGCGCATGAAGAAAGCCGGGATGAGGGGTTCCCCGCAGGATTCGAAAGAAAGACTTGTACGTCTTCAAAATATGACGCGAAGAGAGGTCAGACTCCGGAATCCATCCGACAGGCGGGATCTCCGGGACTGCTTCAGAAAAAAGGCAACTCCAATTGATCGATTTCGTGGTTGAACGTCAACCGATGGTAAGGGGTCAACCCATACTCCCGAATGGCAAGCCGATGCTCACGAGTCGGATAACCCTTGTTCTTCGACCAGCCGTATTGCGGATACTCCTCCGACAAACGGCACATGTATTCATCCCGATGCGTCTTGGCAAGAACCGATGCAGCCGCAATATCCGCATACTTCCCGTCCCCCTTCACAATACATTGCCACGGAATCGTCAGGCGAGTCCGAAACCGGTTGCCGTCGATGGCCAGAAACTCCGGAGACGGATCCAGACGCGTCACGGCCAACGACATTCCCTCGAACGAGGCATTCAAGATATTGATCTCATCGATGCGTGCCGCCGAAACCGACTCTACGGCCCAGGCAACGGCCTCCCGTTCGATGATGACACGAAGCCGGTCCCGATTCCGCTCGCTCATCTGCTTCGAATCGTTGAGCAACGGATCGTGAAAATCCGGAGGCAGAATCACCGCAGCCGCAAAAACCGGCCCGGCAAGACATCCCCGACCGGCTTCATCACAACCGGCCTCCAACTTCCCATATTGATATTGATTCTCCAGCATGAACGGATTTGATCGTCTGATAAAATCCCGCGGACCCCGATCAGCGAAACCCGCAACGAATCGAACAAAGTTACGCAAATTCATCTTTTTTCGTTAATTTTACCCCCGAAAAAATGTCCGCATGAAGCTCAACATCGCACGGCAACCGCTTGTTCCGGCTTTCCTGACGCTTGTGGCCCTAACGGTCCTGGCAATGTGGAAGGCCGCACCGGAGAGCATGAGCCTCCAGGAAAGTGCGGACATACCGACACGCGGAATCCTGGCCATCGCCTCGCCCGAAGAGCTGCTCGGGGCATTCCAGTCGTCATATCCGATCTGGGCCAAATGGATCGCGGGGCTGCTGATGCTTTATACCGGGACATGCCTCGGTCGGATCTCCCTGCGCTACAATCTATACGCCGCCGGGACCTGCCTGGCAATTCCCCTCTTCGGGATCCTTGGCACAAGCCTCGGACTCGGAAACAGTCTCCTGGTATCGCTGGTCGCGATGACGCTCCTGGCTCTTGCCGTCAAGAACTACGCCCGAGCCTTTCGAAACGGTTATGCGTTCGATGCAATGTTCCGGGCATCGCTCTACCTTGGGATTCTACCCCTGGTCCGGCCGGCATCCCTGCCGCTCATCCTGCTGCTTCCACTCTCCGTCCTGCTCTTCCACCGCACACTGCGCGAGACGGTCGTCGCATTGGCTGGACTTCTGCTGCCGCTTCTGGCATTCTGCTACATCAACTGGGGAGCGGGCGGCGATTTCCTTGCGCCGCTTACTCTCGCCGCCAACGCCTTCACATCCGGATCGCCTCTCGAAGCCATACGTGCCATCCCGCTTCCGGGACTCATTCCTCTGGCGGTCATTCTCCTCATCAATCTGACCGCCATCCTCTTTTTCCTGGCCGACAGCTATTCCGCAGGCAACAGGCCCCGAGCAATCCTCTTTTTCCAGATCGGACTGTTGCTGCTGATCATCCCGACGCTCCTCAACCCCGTCGCAAAACCGGCTGCCGTAAACCTCCTGGCCGTACCTTCCGCCCTGCTCTTCCCCTTCCTCTTCGTTCGTATCCATCGCATTGCGGCTTCGATTCTCTACCTGCTGCTGCTCGCCGGGAGCATCTTCATGATTCTTTTACAATAATATATTTAGTCCAAATCATAGCACAAACGGGCTTATTTTGCCATTTGTGTCCAAATATGCTATTATATATAGTAGATTAGAAAGTTTTAATTGTATATTTGAGTTCGGACAATGGTGACGCAACGCTTTGTTCCAAAAAACTTAAATTACAATTAACATGAAGAATTCAATGAACTCATCGGTCCAACAACCGATGATCGTGAAGTACGTAGAGCCACTTCACAACGGAATCCAAACTCAGGTTCTATCCCGCTATGCCATCGGCTATATCCTCCGGGGAACCAAAAACATCTACGATGGCGACAAACGCCAGACCCTTTCCCGCGGCGATGTCTTCTACCTGGGAATCGGACACCACTACATCGAAAACTGCCCCGATGGCGGACAACCCTTCGAACAGGTGATCTTCTACTACACGCCCGAAGATCTCCAACGCATCCTGATGCATCTGAACATCACCTACGGCCTGAACATCTCCAACGAACATTCGTGCGAAAACTGCAGAAACCGGAATCAAATCTTCATGCCCGCATGGAACTCGCTGCGCAACTTTTTCATCAACACGAACAACTACCTGCGCGACGAGGAGTTCCGCCACGACGAAACGGCCGAGAATATCAAGATGACCGAATTGATCTACCTGATCGCCTCCCACGAAGACTGCTGCCTGAAAAGCAAACTGCTCAACAACGTAGACTCCGCCAAAGAGAATTTCGAACAGGTCGTCTATGACCACATCTTCAAGGATATCTCGATCGAAGAACTCGCAAAACTCACCAACCGTTCGTTGACCTCCTTCAAGAAGGAGTTTCGGCGTCACTTCGAAATGCCGCCGCACAAGTGGTACATCCGTCAGCGGCTCATGCACGCCCGGTTGCTGCTGATCTCCACCTCGAAGTCGATCTCCGAAATCGGAAATGAATGTACCTTCCCCAATACGTCACACTTCATCAAGCTCTTCAAGAAGGAGTACCAGATGACTCCGGCCACCTACCGGCACCGGCACTTCACAACCATGCCGACCGAGGTCGCCAGCCCCGTTGAAACGGTTCCCGAGGCCGAAGAGATCCGGCAGGCTCTTTAATGAAAAAAATTACGAAGTCTCACGAATTTAAAAATTCTTAATTACAAACCGTAAAATTTTTTACTCACATACAAGAAAAATGTTACAAAAGATTTGGATTTTCATAAAATTCAAGTTACTTTTGTATATCAAACGTGGGGTTCTCCCACTCTCATTAACCTAACTAACCTAACCAGAGAATCCCGATACGATCACGTATCGGGATTCTTCTTATCTACCCGGATGGGACGAGAGGGGGGGGGTAGGGAGAGAGGAGAAGAGGCTTGGAGGGAGGAGCGAGAGAAAGAGGGGCAGATGAGAGGAAGAGAAAAGAAGAGAGAGAACAGACAGAGAACGAACGAGAAGTGGGAGATATCGAAGGAGTGAAGTGAGCAAAAGAAGAAAGCGAAAGGCAACAGAAAAGACAGAGAGCCAAAAGGGCATGAAGAAGAGCGGGAGGAAGGGCCGGTCCGTACAACAGACATAAAGAAAGAGGTCAGAGGGTCTCACCCCCAAGTCTACGGGCCTCTTGAGCGAGAAACGAATCGATCTCCAACTCCTGCAAATGCGGATCCGCATCCCGACAGGCAAGCATCCGTTCGAAAAGATAATAGAAACGAATGCGGAGGAAACGCAACGGCAACGACTCCTCCCCGTGATCGTACTCTTCGCCGCAGAGCGCCGATAAGGCCGCATCCCGCAGAGCCCGAAAAGCCGCAACCCGCGATCCGAGACAAAGATGAAGATCGGCCAGACGCTCCAGGATCACACTCCGGGCAAAGGCCCGCAGATCGTTCGAAAGGCCCTTTCCCCACACCGAAAGGCCGGCTTCGGACTCCGCATCCAGACGGTTGATGCGGAGGAGCATCTCCGCCACGACCCGACGTCGCAGATCGGGAGCCAGAAAAAGGCATTCTCCGTGCAGACTGGCAACCAGCCGACTGCACCGACCATGAATTCTTGGATTTTTCATAGAGACAAAATTTCAAAAAACGAACATACACTCTTTTCCGGTATCATAAACGGTCGGCAAAGGCATGAAACATCCTCACACGGCCGATACAAACCGGGAAAGTGCTTGCTGTTCTCTATGAAAGATTCTTGAGATGAATCACATGACTCGAAAAAGGATTCCGGACAAACCCCGGAATATCAACGCCACAAAGATAATACAAAAACAGGTCACAAACAAAAACGGAACCTCTTCCGGCCCGGGTTTCAGGGTCCGAAACAAAATATGCATTGGGAATTGTCAATTATTTTTCTTATTTTTGCAACAATAGGAAAATAATGAACTTAAATGCCGACGTTTCATGACAAGGTAGATGTACTCAAAAAACCCGGATGGCTGAAGATCCGACTCCGCCAGACTCCCGAATGGGCCGAAGTGCACGACATCGTGGAAAAACATGGTCTGCACACCATTTGCAGCAGCGGTCGCTGCCCCAATCAGGCCGAATGCTGGAGTCGCAGAACCGCGACCTTCATGATTCTGGGAGACATCTGCACCCGCGGCTGCCGCTTCTGTGCAACCCGTACGGGACGTCCCGAGGCTCCCGATGCCGACGAACCCCGCAAGGTCGCCGAAAGCGTCGCCCTGATGAAACTGAGGTATGTCGTCGTCACTTCCGTGACCCGCGACGACCTCCCAGACGGTGGTGCCGCCCATTGGGCCGCAACCGTTGAGGCCATCCGGGCTCAGAATCCCGACGCCGTAATTGAGCTCCTTATTCCCGATCTCGACGCCCGACCCGACCTCCTGGACACGGTCATCGCGTCGAAGCCCGACATCATCGGGCACAACATCGAAACCGTCGAGCGACTGACCCCTCTGGTTCGGTCCCGGGCCAAGTACCGGACGAGTCTGGAGACCCTCGGCTACCTCAGCAGCCAGGGCGTCGTAACGAAAAGCGGACTGATGGTCGGACTCGGCGAGAGCGATGATGAAGTTTTACAGACCCTGCACGATCTGCGTGAAGCGGGCGTCAGGATCGTAACGCTTGGTCAGTACCTTCGGCCTACTCTGGAGCACTACCCCGTTGCGGCGTATATCACTCCCGAAAAATTCGATTGGTACAGACTCCAGGCGCTGAAGATGGGCTTCAGCTATTGCGCAAGCGCTCCGTTGGTCCGCTCGTCGTACATGGCCGAAGAAGCCCTGCGTAGCGTAAAAGGGTTGTAGCAATGAAAGCCCTGTTGAGGGACCTTGGACAGATGGAGTACGAAACCTGCTGGAAATTGCAGCAGGAACTCTTCGACGCGCTTCTCGCCCGGAAACGGTCCGGCAGCCGAGACTTCGGCATAAGGACGGAAGCGAAGGCGGTGAAGGCGGACGAGGTGGCAGTTGGAGAGAAGGCGGCTGGAGAGAAGGCGGCTGGCCAGGTGACAGTCAAGGAGTCGGCGGCTGGTGAGAGGACGGCTGGAGAGAAGACGGCTGGAGAGAAGACGGCTGAAAGAATTGCTGAAGGAAAGGTTGCTGCTGAGAGGGTGGGCCATGCTGGAAGGATGGCCGCCGTTAAAGAGACGACCGCCACTGAGAAAACGGCTGCTGAAAGCGTGCCGGGCGAAAAAAACACCGCCGAAAGGGCGTTTGCTTCGACGCTGCAAGCCGATTGCATCCGGCTGGCCGACCCGCACGACAGGGAGCTTGTCGGCGACGTGCTGCTCGTGGAGCATCCTCCGGTCTACACCCTCGGGAAGAGCGGACACGCCGAAAACCTGCTCGTCAGCCGCGATGCCCTTGAAGCGGCCGGCGCCAAGTTCTTTCACATAGATCGCGGCGGAGATATCACCTTCCACGGTCCCGGGCAACTGGTCTGCTATCCGATTCTGGATCTCGAATGCCTCGGCATCGGTCTGAGAGACTACATCCAGGCTCTCGAAGAGGCCGTCATCCGAACCGTGGCACAATTCGGCATCTCCGCAGGACGGATCCCCGGAGCCTCGGGAGTATGGATCGACCCCGAAAACCGTCGCCCGCGCAAAATCTGCGCAATAGGTGTCCGCTCGTCGCGTTATGTAACCATGCACGGGTTTGCGCTGAACGTGACGACCGATCTGAATTGGTTCTCGCGCATAAACCCCTGCGGATTCACCGATCGCGGCGTAGCATCGATCGCCGCGGAAACCGGAACGACTCCCTCGATGGAGGAGGTCAAACGTCTGGTTGTGAAATTTTTAAGTGATGAATTAAATGTTGAAATATATAAATAACAACTCGTATGCCTATCGAAAAACGCTGGGTAGTGAAGCCTCAGGGCGACCCCGCGACGGTAGCCATGTTGGCTGCCGCTCTGCGGATCTCGCCCGTCCTGGCCAATCTGCTCGTACAAAGGGGCATAGACACCGTAGAGAAGGCGGACAAGTTTTTTAGACCAAGCCTCGCCGATCTGCACGATCCCTTCCTGATGAAGGACATGGATCGCGCGGTCGAACGGGTCGAACGGGCCGTCGCCAACCATGAGAAAATCATGGTATACGGCGACTACGACGTCGACGGCTGTACGGCCGTTGCGCTGGTCTACAAGTTCCTCCGCAAAAAAAAACACAAAAACCTGATGTTCTACATCCCGGATCGCTATACCGAAGGTTACGGTATCTCGATCAAGGGCATCGATCTGGCGGCCCGCAAGGGCGTGAGCCTGATCATCGCCCTCGACTGCGGCATCAAAGCCACGGAAAAGGTCGTCTATGCGAAAAGCAAGGGCGTGGATTTCATCATCTGCGACCATCACCTCCCGGCCGAGGAGATTCCTCAGGCCGTAGCCGTTCTGGACCCCAAGCGGGTCGACTGCTCCTATCCCTTCGACGAACTCTCCGGGTGCGGCGTGGGATTCAAACTCGTGCAGGCCTATGCCCGCAAGAACCACATTCCGGCCGAACAGGTTCTCAACCTGTTGGATCTGCTCGTCGTCTCGATCGCCTCGGATATCGTTCCGCTGACGGGTGAAAACCGGATTCTGGCCTATTACGGTCTGAAAAACCTCAACCGGGAACCCTCAAAGGGTCTGCTGTCGATCATCAAGATCTGCGGCCTGGACAAACACAACATCACCATCGACGACATCGTCTTCAAGATCGGCCCCCGAATCAACGCCGCCGGCCGCATGCGCATGGACGAAAACGACGAAAATGCCTCCCCATCCGGAGGACATGCCGCCGTGGAACTGCTCATCGAGGGGAACGAAAGTGTCGCCGCAGAATTCGGAAACGTCATCGACGCCTACAACCAGGACCGAAAGTCGATCGACCGCCACGTCACGCAGGAGGCTCACGAATACATCGAACACAACCCCGAACTCAAACGACTCAAGAGTACGGTGATCTACAACCCCCGCTGGATGAAGGGAATCGTCGGAATCGTCGCGTCACGGCTCATCGAAACCTACTATCGCCCGACAGTGGTGCTGACCATGAGCAACGGGTATGTGACGGGCTCGGCCCGCTCGGTCCCGGGATTCGACCTCTATCAGGCCGTGGAATCGTGTTCCGACCTGCTGGAAAACTTCGGAGGTCACATGTATGCCGCAGGATTGACCATGCGGCCCGAGAATGTCGAAGAGTTTACACGTCGATTCAACGATTTCGTCGAGAAGAATATCGATCCACAGATGCTTATTCCGCAGGTCGACATCGACAGTGAGTTGCTCTTTTCGGACATCACGCCGAATTTCCGCAAGGATCTGAACCGCTTCCAGCCATTCGGACCCGGCAATACGGCTCCGGTCTTCGTGACATATGGCGTAAGCAATCACGGTGAGGCCAAACTCGTCGGCATGGAGAGTGAACACCTCCGAATGGATCTCATGCAACGCCAGAAGCCCAATACGAAGATTCAGGCCATCGCCTTCCAGCAACCCACCCATTATGAGTGGGTCCGGGCCGGCAAACCCATCGACGTCTGCTACCAGATCGTTGAAAACCACTACCGGGGTACGGTCTCCACGCAGTTGCGCGTGAAGGACATCAAACCCGTAACCGGCCGGTAACGCCGGGAAGGGTAGCAGGAGGGGCAGGAGAGGCTGGCAGGAGAAACCGGGGAAGTCGGGAAACCGGGGAAGCCGACAAGAGGGACCGGCAAGAGGGACCGCTGGGGCCGACTGGAGAGGAACGGGAGAGGAAAGAGAGAGGAAAGAGAGAGGAAAGAGAAGCCGACAAGAGGGACCGCTGGGGCCGACTGGAGAGGTTGGGCGGGAGAGGAACGGGAGAGGAACGGGAGAGGAAGGAGGAACCGGCAAGAGGAATCGCAGGGGCCGACTGAAGAGGTGAGCAGGAGAGATTGGTGTCAAACAGGCCTTCAAGCCGACAACGGAAAGCAGGCAGGAGCGCCCGGAAGAGACAGAAAAAACTCCAGTCCGACAGCCGGATCCGCACGAACAACGGAAGTGGCTCCAAACGAAAGGGGGGCAAGACAGAATCCCACAAAAGCGAAGGCCCGACCGTGTACAAACCCAGATACCAGAAAAAAAGTCCGGAGAAAACTCCGGACTTTTTTGTATCGGACCGACTGCGGTCTACTCTTCGAAGATCACCACACGGCTGTTGGGCAGGTCGGGGACATAGATCTTGCCGTCGGCAACGGTCATGTCCGCAGGTCCGACAAGCGGCGTCTCAAGCGTCAGTTCCACAGGCTGAATTTCTCGCGTCTGCATATCGATGCGCGAGATGCCGGCCGGAGCCCAGTTCGTCACATAAAGACTCTTGCCGTCGCCCGAGAAGGCAATACCGTCATATTGTCCGGGAACCGTCACAAAGGGCTCCGCAACGGGATTCTGAAGATCGCCAATGCGATAGATGACATGTTCGCTCTTGGCCTCACCGTCGGGAGAATAGCTGGCCACATACATTACGCCGTCGCGGATCACCAGACCGTTCGGTCCGGCAATCTCCAGCCACAGTTCGGGTTCGCCGGGCTGGGCGGGATCCGTGATGTCGAGGCGGAAGATATGGCCCGTATTGGTGACCGAAGCGTAGAGGTTATTGCCCTCGGCGACCAGGTCGTTGACGAAGGCCTCACCCTCGGGAAGCACAATCACGCGGGGAGCCTCTTCGCGGTCGGCAAGGTTGTAGACGACGATCTTGTTGACGTCGCAGATGAAGAGGCGGTCGTTGCGCAGGTACATCCCGCGCGGTCCCGACAGGTTGCCGTCGGCGGGAATCAGCACCTCGGAGGTTCCGTCCTTGTAGCGGACGATGTAACCCTTGCCCTCGGTGTTGAGCGGATCGAGCTGCGTGGAGCCGAAATTCGCAATCAGAAGACCGCCCTCATAAGGGTAGGTGCTCTCACAATAGCGGAGACCTTCGTCGAAAATCGTCACGGAGGTCTTTTCCGGTTGCGACCCGCAACTCGAAAAAATCAAGGCGGCCATCATTGACAGGCTTGCAAAAGTCGTTTTTTTCATGGTCATTTCATGTTTTGGATCATACATTGGTAAAAGTAAGGTACCCGGCTTCACAGACGGATGACCCGCGACCAGTCGTCGTATTCGGGCAGCGGCGCCGGCACAAAGTCGGAATAACCCACGGCTATGGCACACAACGGCTCACAACTGTCGGGAATGGGCAGAAAACTCCGTAAATAATCCGACGCCTTCTCGCCCTGGGGATCATCCTTGCGCCGCGGGCGTCCGCAGATATGAACCCAGCAGGAACCGAGACCCTCGTCGACACAGGCCAACTGAAGCACCGTAGCCGAAATGGCGGCATTCTCCCGCCACAGATCGCTCGTCGTGGTGTCGCCCAGAACCACAATCGCCAACGGAGCGTTCTTCAGAAATCCCGAACCGTAATCGCGCATCTCCGCCATACGGGCGACCAGTGCCGGATCATCGACAACCAAAAAACGCGTCGTTCGCGTATTCCGGGCTGAAGGGGCCGTCAGAGCCTCCGCAAGAAGCCGGTCCACAACCTCTCGCTCAACAGGTCGATCCGAAAACTTGCGGATCGAACGTCGCTTGGCAATCAATTCCTTAAATTCCATCATTCAACGTTTTATACGGGTGTTGCAAAAATAGGGAAAAATATCGATATTCGAGGTAAAAAGAGTTACCTTTGCATCCATGAAAGAAATGTCTCTCTCGAAAAAGGAGGTTGCCGTTGTCATACCCGTTTATCAGACAACACTTTCCGAAACGGAAGTCTTGTCGCTCGGACAATGTGTAAAGATCCTTTCGGATTACGACATCATCTTCGTAAAGCCCGAACATCTCGACACCGGACCCCTTCGGCAACAATATCCTTCGATCCTCGAGGAGAAGTTCCCCGACGAATGGTTTGTCAGCCGTCGCTCCTACAACCGGATGGTTCTCGAGGAGTCCTTCTACCGACGCTTCGAAAAATACGAATACATCCTTATCTACCAGCTGGACGCCTTCGTATTCCGAGACGAACTCCTCGACTGGGCGCGAAAAGGATACGACTACATCGGAGCTCCGTGGCTGCCCTGGAAAAAACGCTATCTCTCAACCACGGGTCGCCTCTATTTCCACATCAAGGCCTGGTACAAGAGACACTTCAGACCCCGTGCCTATCGTTCGGCAAAATACCACGCCTACGAAGTGGGAAACGGAGGTCTTTCATTGCGCAGGGTATCCTCGATGATCGCTACGACCTCCCATTATCGGGACAAAATCCGGGATCTGCTGGCCGAAGAGAAGGAGTTCTACGCCGAAGACGTCTTTCTGCTCCGCGAATTGAACGACCGTCGCGTCCGTCTGAAAAAACCGGCCTGGACCGAAGCCATCGCCTTTTCCATCGAAGAGGCGCCAGAATGGGCCTATCGATACAACCGGTGCCGATTGCCGTTCGGATGCCACGCCTTCAATCTCCCGGAGTTTGCGGATTTCTGGAGACCTTTCATCCACTCAAATTAAAAATCGCCATGCTGTCAATCATCGTCTGCTCCATCTCCACGCAACGTTTGCAAAACCTCAAGGAGAATATCGAACGTACGATCGGATGCGAATATGAAATCATAGCCTTCGACAACCGGGAAAAGAAGTGGCCGATCGCCAAAGTATACAACCATGCCGCCGCTCAGGCCAAATATCCCTATCTGCTCTTCGTTCATGAGGACGTGGAGTTTCTTTCCGAGGCATGGGGACCCTTTGTCGAGGAAAAGCTCCGCGAACCGGATTGCGGCGTGATCGGTTTCGCCGGAAACAAGGCCAAACTCCGTTGTTACTCCGGATGGGGACAATACCCCAAATGGGACTGCACCTATCTCTACCAGGGTGGATACGAAAATCAGAATATAAAGATCGAGGTCAACAATGCATTCCTCAACATCCCGTTTGCCGAGGTGATCGTTCTCGACGGAATGGCTCTGTTTGTCCGAAAAGAGGTGTGGAACGCATATCCTTTCGATGAAACGCTGCTGACGGGGTTCCATTGCTATGACCTGGACTTTTCGATTCAGAGCGCCGTGGCCGGATACAAAAATTACGTCTGCTGTTCAAACCGGGTTCTGGTCAAACATCTTTCTCTGGGCAACTACTCTCCGGCCTGGTATCGAGACACGGTGCGCCTGTATGAAAAATGGAAGGCTAAACTCCCCATCTGCACGCCCGACGTTGACCTCAACAGCAAAGTGGTCCGCAAGCGCGAAGAACGGTTATCCAACGATTTCCTGAAAAAAGTCCAGGCACTGAAACTCCCCGAAAGAGGCATCGTGCTGCGAACCTTTCTGTGTCAATATCCGATGACCTGGCGCCATTTCCGACACTGCGTGGAGGCCCTCTTCCGGCAGCTTTCGGGCCACAGCCCCGCAAAATGACCCGACAGACGGACTTCTGTTCGTAAAGTTCCGGTTTTTATGGACCTTTTTCATCCGAAACTCGAAAATATTCGGTAAATTGCATGCGTTTATCATTGCTTTGCAGCACTAAAGGAGTTTTCGATGGACGAACGTTTCACCATAGCCCTGATCTATGATTTCGACGGTACGCTCGCACCCGGCAACATGCAGGAGTACGACTTCATCCCGGCCGTCGGAAAAAGCAACAAGGAGTTCTGGAGCGAAGCCAATTCCCTGGCCGAAGACCAGGATGCCGACATGGTCCTCACCTACATGGCCCGCATGATCCAGGAGGCCAAATCAAAGGGGCTGTCCCTGCGCCGCGAGGCCTTTCAGGAATCCGGACGCCGCGTCACGCTCTTCAACGGCGTCAAGGAGTGGTTCTCCCGAATCAACCGCTACGGCGAAGAGCGCCGAATCCGTATCCTCCACTACATCAACTCCTCGGGGCTGAAGGAGATCATCGAAGGGACCGAAATCGCTCACGAATTCCGCAAAATATACGCCTGTTCGTTCCTCTACGATGTCGACGGTATAGCCTATTGGCCCGCCGTGGCCGTGAACTACACCAACAAAACCCAGTTCATCTTCAAGATCAACAAGGGCGTAGAATCGGTCTTCGACTCGAAGTTGGTGAACCGCTATATCCCCGAAGACGAAAGGCCCGTGCCGTTCAAACACATGATCTACGTCGGGGACGGTACGACCGACATTCCCTGCATGCGGTTGGTGAAAAACTACGGCGGACACTCCATCGCCGTCTACAATCCCGACCAGAAAGGGGCCCGAAAGGAACTCTCGTCCCTGATCCACGACAACCGCGTGAATCATGTCTGCCCGGCCGACTACACCGAAGGTTCGGAGATGGATCTCCTGGTCAAGACCATCATCGAAAAGATCGATCTCGACGATCGCCTCGAAAAGCTCGGTGTCATCCGCTGATCGAAATGCCCGCCCCGAATCCCAAACGAATCTATGCCGGACGCTGGATCCGGCCCGAACTGCTCGGCGGCTCTCCCGAATGGACCGCCGGACTGCGGCGCCATGCCCCGACCGTATGGATCATCGCCGGAGGACTGATACTCTGCATCCTGTTGCCGATCGCCGGATTCCCGGGACTCTATGTGGCCGCCGTGGCCGCCGGAGCCTTCTACCTCGACAACGAACCCCGGGAGCTGCTCCAACTCCCGGAAATGGGCCCGTGCCGGCTGCTTGTCCGCAAAGTGCTCACAGCCTGGAGAAACTATTTCCTGCTGACGCTGCCGTTCGCCCTGCTGGCCATCCTCGCACATCCCCGCACGGCATGGATTGCCGCAGCATGGGCCCCGCTCTCGGCCCTGGCCCTGCTTTATGCCGTCGTGGCGAAATACGCACACTATCTTCCCGACACATCCCGCCGGCAACCCCTGGCCGCACGCCTCGGAAGTGCGGGATTCATCATTCCCGTGTTGCTGCCCCTGAGCCTCTGTCTGACGGTCAGCTATGCCCTGAGGGCCGAACGCAACCTCAACCGTTTCCTCCATGATTACGATTGATTCGTTACGCATCCGCGAAGGAAAACGCACGCTGCTCGACGGTGTGACGATGCATCTGCCGAAGAATGCCGTTCATGGAGTGGTGGGAGAGGGCCGCAGTACTCTGTTGCGGGCCATTTACGGCGTATTGCAACCCGAGGCGGGTTCGATCTCCGAGGCCGGGCATCCGCTCCAGCACCAGGATATGGCCTTCCTGGAGGCCGATCCGCACTTCTGGCCCGGACTCACGGCCCGCGACTGCATCGGGTTGATCCGTTACTTCGACCACAAGGTCAACCCCGAAGCGTTGATCCGCCGTTTCCCCGTTCCGCTCGATGCCCAGGCTGCAACAATGAGCCCCGAGGCCCGCAAACATCTCGGCATCATCCTCACGCTCATGCGCGGCAAACGCATCCTGCTGCTCGACGACCCTTTCCGGGAACTGGCTCCCGAACGGATCTTCGTCATGCAGCAACTCCTGCTCCATCTGGGAGCCGAAGAGCGGACCGTCATCCTCACCTCGAACCGGATCACTCCGCTCGAAGGGGTCTGCGACGACCTCTATCTCCTGGGCGGCGGGGGAGTCAGAGCCCGCTACGAACACTACGAACTCGGACAACTGGGCTGCGACGGAGAACCCGGTTCGGGAATTCCGGAAAATTGACTACCTTCGCAGCCGAATCGAAACCAAACCAGCATCATGAAGATCATATTCGCCACCAACAACGCCCATAAGCTCAGTGAGGTACAGGCCGTGCTGGGCGAAGGCTTCACCCTCGTGACGCCCCGTCAGTGCGGCATCACCGAGGAGATTCCCGAAGAGCAGGAGACCCTCGAAGGAAACGCCTCCCAAAAGGCTCATTACCTCTATGAAAGAACCGGACAGGACTGCTTTGCCGATGATACGGGACTGGAAGTCGCCGCTCTGGGTGGTGCTCCGGGTGTCCATTCGGCCCGCTATGCCACCGACGGCCACGACTTTGCGGCCAACAACCGTCTGCTGCTCCGCAACCTCGAGGGGAAGAGCGACCGACGAGCCCGCTTCCGCACGGTCATCTCGCTGATCCTCAACGGTGAGGAGCACCTATTCGAAGGGGTCGTCGAGGGTCGTATCATCGATCACGAAGCCGGTCACGAAGGCTTCGGCTACGACCCGCTGTTCATCCCCGACGGTTGCGAACGGACCTTCGCCGAGATGTCGCCCGAAGAGAAAAATGCCGTTTCACACCGCGGACGTGCCGTCCGCAAACTCGCCGCATACCTCCATTCACTCGAAAAGGCAAAGCCATGAAAAACAGGCAGACCGTTCATTGGGGCATTCTGGGGTGCGGCGACGTCTGCGAACGCAAGAGCGGACCTCCGATGTATCTGACCGACCACTCCGAACTGGTGGCCGTCATGCGGCGCGACGGGGCCAAGGCCGCCGATTTCGCCCGCCGTCACGGCGTGGGTCGCTACTACACCGATGCCGACGCACTGATCGCCGATCCCGAAGTCGACATCGTCTACGTCGCCACGCCGCCCGCATCGCATCGCGAACTGGCCATCCGTGTCATGGAGGCCGGGAAGCCCGTCTATGTCGAAAAACCCATGGCCATGAACTACGACGAATGTCGGGAGATGCTCGCCGTGGCCGCACGCTGCAACCAGACGCTCTATGTGGCCTATTATCGGCGTGCGTTGCCCTATTTCCGGAAGGTGAAGGAGCTGCTCGAGAACGGCCGCATCGGTACCCCGCAACGCGTCGAGGTGCGCTATCTGCGCCCCGCAGGCCCCGAAGACCGCGATCCGGAGCATCTGCCGTGGCGCCTGCGCCGCGAAGTCGGAGGGGACGGCTATTTCTACGACATGGCTCCCCACACGCTCGATATTCTGGACTTCCTGCTCGGAGAGATCGCTGCCGCAGAGGGCTCCAAAAACAATCTGGGAGGATTCTACGAAGTGACTGACACGGTCGCCGCACTGCTGCATTTCCGCGCGGGGATCCTCGGAACCGGACTCTGGAGTTTCGTCGCACAGCCCGAAGAGAGGGAGGATTCCGTACGCATCGTCGGAAGCAAGGGCTCCTTGCGCTTCAGTACCTTCGACTTCTCACCCATCGAACTCACCACGCCGGAAGGCCGCGAACACTTCGAAACGGAATCCCCGAAATACATCCAGGGTCCGTTGATCGAAACCATCGTCGACGAACTCCGCGGTACCGGAGAATGCCCCTCGACCGGACGCTCCGCCGCCCGCACCTCGTGGGTCATCGACCAGATCATGAAATAATTCGTATCTTTGCCCCATCATGGAGACAAAACTGTATGAAAAGGAGGAGCGTTTCGATCCCGCAACGATCGAAGCCCTCAAAAGTCACTATACCGAGATCCTGCGTCTGTTGGGCGAGGATCCCGCGCGCGAAGGGCTTCTGAAGACCCCCGAACGGGTCGCCAAGGCCATGTCGTTCCTCACGAAGGGATACGACGAAAACCCCCTGGAGATCATCCGCTCGGCCACCTTCCGCGAAGAGTACAAACAGATGGTTCTTGTCAAGGACATCGAACTCTATTCGCTCTGCGAACACCACATGCTGCCCTTCTACGGAAAGGCCCACGTGGCCTACATCCCCAACGGATATATCACCGGACTGTCAAAAATCGCCCGCGTGGTGGAGTGCTTCGCCCGGCGTCTGCAGGTTCAGGAGCGGTTGACGGTCCAGATCCGCGACTGTATCCAGGAGGCTCTGAGCCCGATGGGGGTGGCTGTCGTGATCGAAGCAAGCCACATGTGCATGCAGATGCGCGGCATCGAAAAACAACAGTCCGCAACCACCACCTCCGCCTTTACGGGAATCTTCCTCTCCGACCACCGGACCCGGGAGGAGTTCATGACCCTTATCTCCCATAAATACCGGTAGCAGCCCGAATTACAGTCTTTTCCACAAAACCGGAGATCCAGATTGCGGATTTCCGGTTTTTTCATGCCCCGTTCGGCCCGGGTTGCAAAAAAACAACCATCCGGGAATGAATTTTGGGGTGGGTGCCAAGAGCAAACCAAAAATCAAAAACATCATGAACGTCAAACATCTCCGTTACATTGCGTTCGCACTCGCAGCAGTTGCGTTCTGCTCGTGCCAGAAAGACCCCTCGACGTCGGATCTCCACAGGGACTATCTGGTCTACACCGCCCACGATTCCGGAACCGACTTCTCCGCTATCGAAACCTACTATCTCCCGGACAGCATCCTGGTGATCGGAAACAGCGACAAAACCGAGTATTGGAAAGATGACGACGCCCTGTCGATCATCGATGCCGTGGTCGCCCGGATGGACAACGCCGGATACACGCGCAGCGATGACAAAGAGCTCGCAAACGTCGGAATCCAACTCAGCTACGTACGAAAGGTCACCTATTTCGTCGGATATGACAATCCCTACTGGTGGTGGTACTATCCCTATTACTGGGCTCCCGGATATTGGGGAAACTGGGTCGGATGGCACTATCCTTACAGCGTATACTACGGATATACGGCCGGATCCCTGCTCATGGAGATGCTCGATCTGGAGGCCGAACAGGAGAATGGCCGGAAACTCCCCGTCATCTGGGACAGCTTCATCGGAGGCCTGCTGACCGACGATACCGAACTCAATCTCCAGCGTACGATCGACGGCGTGGATCAGGCCTTCGAACAGTCTCCCTATCTGACCAAATAGTCCAACTCTAAAAACTCCGATCATGAAAACATTGAAATACTTCAAAACCATAGCTTTCAGCGTCGTCATGCTGGCTGCCGCGATGCCCGGAAAAGCACAGTTGATACCCAATACCTACATCAATGTCGACTGGCAGATGGGGGTTCCCCTGGGCAACGATTTCGCCGATAAAACATCCGGCTGGGGAATGAACTTCGAAGGTGGATACTTCGTTACGCCGGCCATCACCGTAGGTCCCTTCATCTCCTATCAGACCAATCTGGAGAGCATCGACCGTCAGACGCTCGATCTGGGCAGCGGATCCGCCCTGACAACCAATCAGAAACACGCGCTCTTCCAACTGCCGTTCGGTGTTACGACGCGTTACAACTGGCTTACAGACAGTGTATTCCAGCCGTATGTTGGCATGAAGCTGGGTGCTTGTTATGCCGAACTATCCTCCTATTATTACGTCGTACGCCAATACACGGAAACCTGGGGCTTCTACCTCTCGCCCGAGGTCGGGGTGTCGATCTTCCCGCGTCCCGACTACCGCATGGGCTTCCACGTGGCTCTCTATTACAACTACGCGACCAACGAAGGCGATGTGCTGATCTACAAGGTCAACAACATCAACAACTTCGGAATCCGCGTCGGCGTCTCTTTCTAACCGTCCGCCCTGTGGCAAAAGCGCCGGACCTGATCCTCAGGTCCGGCGCTTTCATTTTACAGAACAGACATCCTCTCAAAGCTGCAACAGCGTCTCGATCCGGGTCAGCTCCTCGGGCGAAAAATCGAGCCGTTGCAGGGCCCGAAGGTTGTCCTCGATCTGAGCCGTCGAGCTGGCGCCGATAATCACCGACGTGATGCGTTCGTCCCGCAGCAGCCACGACAAGGACATCTCGGCCAACGTCTGGCCCCGTTCTCCGGCCAGGGCATCAAGACCCCGAAGACGCCGCAGCATCGTTTCATCCAGAATGTCACGATGCAAAGTCCGATCCTCGGCCATCCGCGAATCGGCCGGGATCCCGTTCAGATAGCGGTTGGTCAGAAGCCCCTGGGCCAGGGGTGAGAAGACGATGAATCCCGATCCGGCCGCCGTCGCAAGATCTAAGACTCCCGATTCGACCGGAGTCCTGTCAAGCAGGTTGTACCGATCCTGAAAGAGCAGACACGGCACATCGCGTGCCGCCAGATAATCGAACGCAAAGCGCGCCGCCTCCAACGGATAACGCGACAGCCCCACATAGAGCGCCTTGCCGCCGCGGACAATGTCCACCAGCGCCTGCAGGGTCTCTTCGAGCGGCGTGGCGGGATCGTAACGGTGCGAATAGAAAAGATCCACGTAGTCGAGTTTCATGCGACGAAGACTCTGGTCGAGACTCGCCATGAGGTATTTGCGCGAACCCCAGTTGCCGTAGGGTCCCGGCCACATGTCGTATCCGGCCTTCGACGAGACGAAGAGTTCGTCGCGGTAGGGACGGAACGACGTCTCCATCAATCGCCCGAAATTCTCCTCCGCCGTACCGTATTCCGGACCGTAGTTGTTTGCCAGATCGAAGTGCACGATGCCTCGATCGAAGGCGTAATGGGCCATCTCCCGGACCTTCGAAAAGGTCTGATGGCTCCCGAAGTTGTGCCACAGCCCCAACGAGAGCATCGGCAGTTGAATGCCGCTGCGTCCGGCCCGGCGATAGATCATGCCGGCATCGTAACGCGTCGGCGAAGGATTGTAAACAGGTTCGATCATGCTTTTATGAATTTATCGGCGTTTCAATTGTCCCCCTCTCAATGGGCTTCGAGCCAGTTGTTGCCGATACCGGCATCGGCAATCAAACGGACCTTGAGCGTCGCGGCCGACTCCATGCATTCGGTGACGATCTTCACGACTTGCTCCTGCTCCGTACGGAGCATGTCAACCACCAGTTCGTCGTGCACCTGCAGGATCACCTTCGAACGGATCCCCTCGGCCGCAAAACGCCGATGAACGTTGATCATGGCGATCTTCATGATGTCGGCCGCCGACCCCTGGATCGGAGCATTCACGGCATTGCGCTCGGCCAGGCCGCGCGCCACGGCATTGTGCGACGTGATATCGTTCAAATAACGGCGCCGTCCGAAAATCGTCGTCACGAAACCATCCCTGCGGGCCTTCTCCACCACCTGCTCCATATACTCCCGGACCTTGGGATAGGAGGCAAAATAACCGTCGATGATCTCCCGGGCCTCCTTGCGCGGAATCTCCAGCCGCTGGCTCAACCCAAAGGCCGAAATGCCGTAGATAATCCCGAAATTGGCCGTCTTGGCCCGTCGCCGCTCCTCGGGAGTCACCTCACTGATCGGTTTGTTGAAGAGACGGGCGGCCGTCGAGGCATGGACATCCTCCCCGTGTTCGAAGGCCGCAATGAGAGCCTCGTCACCCGAAAGATGAGCCATGAGACGAAGCTCCACCTGGCTGTAATCCGCCGACAGAAGCAGATGATCCTCATCCGAAGGGATGAAGGCCTTGCGAATGCGACGCCCCATTTCATCCCGTACGGGAATATTTTGCAGATTGGGATTCGTCGACGAGAGGCGTCCGGTAGCCGTCACGGCCTGGTTGAATGACGTATGGATACGCCCCGTGCGACGGTTGACCAGCTGCGGAAGAGCCTCCACATAGGTCGACAAAAGCTTCTTCACTCCCCGGTATTCGAGGATCAGATCGACGATCCGATGTTTGTGCGCAAAACTCTGAAGGTACTCTTCGTCGGTGCAGAACTGCTTGGTTTTGGTCATCTTCGGTTTCTCGGCAATACGCATCTTCGCAAAGAGAACCTCCCCCAACTGCCGGGTCGAATTGATATTCAGATTCGGCTCGCCGGCCTCGCTGCGAACGGCCGCCTCCAACTCCTGGAGTTTGCGGTTCAACTCCACGGCATAGCTCGCCAGGGCGTCCGAATCGATCCGCACTCCCGCCATCTCGATGTCGGCCAATACGGCAATCATCGGCTCCTCGATCTCGAAATAGAGGTCATGAAGTCCGATCTGTTCGACCATCGGGTAGAGTACCTGCTTGAGCCGCAGCGTCACGTCGGCATCCTCCGCCGCATACTCCTTCACGCGTTCGACGTTCACCAGATCCATCGTCAGCTGTTTCGAGCCCTTGCCGATCAGCGTCTCGATTTCAATCGGCTTGTAGTTCAGATACTTCTCGGCCAGAATGTTCATGTTGTGACGCGACTCCGGATCGAGCAGATAGTGGAGGATCATCGTATCGTAGAAGCGACCCCGGATCGTGATGCCCAACTGTCGCAGCACCATCAGGTCGAACTTGATGTTCTGGCCGATCTTGGCGATGCGTTCGTTCTCGAAGAGCGGACGGATGATCTCCACGTATCGGGCCGTATTCTCCTCCCTGAAGGGGATATACCACGCCTTGAAGGGCTCCACGGCCAGTGAGAGTCCGACGATCCGGTCGTTGAAGATGTCGAGACCCGTCGTCTCGGTATCGAAGCAGACCTCCCCGTAGCGACTTACCCGGTCGATCACCTCCCGCAGGTGGTCGTCCGTCTCGACCAACGTATATTCATGAGGCGTGGTCTGGGCCGTTTCGAAATGCATCGCCTCGGCTTCGGCCTGCAACCGCGCAGACGGAACCGGTGTCTCCACCGATGCGAGAACCACCGGATCCCCGAACAGATTTCCCTGACCCGCCAGAGCTGCCCGCCGGACCGCGGCGGATTTGGCACGGGCCATCTCCGCCAACTGGGTCTGTGCCTCCTGACGCGGTGCATCCGAAATCGGCTCCGGAGGTGCCAGGTTGGACAGATCGTTCAGAAAAGCCTTGAAATCCAACTCCGCAAACAGCGCCCGCAAGTCATTCAGATGCGGCTCGCAAACCGTAAGATCCTCCTCCCGGAAGGGGATCGGAACATCGAGACAGATGGTGGTCAACCGTTTGGCCAGACGCAGATTATCGGCCCATCCGGCAATCTTTTCCCCCTGTTTCCCGGGAATCCGGTCGACATTCCGGAGAATGTTCTCAACCGGGCCCCACTCCCGGACCAATTTGCAGGCGATCTTCTCACCGATGCCCGGAACCCCCGGAATGTTGTCCGAAGCATCCCCCCACAACGCCAGGATATCACGAACCAGCTGCGGATCCTCGATACCGTACTTTTCACGGATCTCCGCACACCCGACAATCTCGATACTGCCCTCGGATCCCCGCTGCTTGTAGATCCGGCAATGGTCCCGGACCAGTTGTCCGTAATCCTTGTCGGGCGTCACCATATAGACGTCGTAACCCGCTTCGACACCCTTCTGTGAAAGGGTGCCGATCACATCGTCGGCCTCGTAACCCTCAACCTCCAGAATCGGAATGCACATCGCCTCCAGAACCCGTTTGACATAGGGTACCGAACGTATGATGTCCTCGGGAGTCTCCGAACGGTTGGCCTTGTATTCGGGAAAGATCTCCCGACGGAAACTCCCTCCCGGAGGATCGAACGCAACACCCAGCAAATCGGGATGCTCTCGCTTCTGAATGTCGCGCAAAAACTTCACGAACCCGAACACCACCGAGGTGTTCATCCCTGCACGATTGCGCATGGGACGCCCCAAAAAAGCGTAATAATACTTGAAGATCAACGCATAGGCGTCAACCAGAAAGAGTTTTTTCATCATCGTGTGTGGCGTCTGTTTAGCGGATATTGTCTTCGGCAAACCATTCGGCAAACGAGGTCGCGGTTTCGTGCAGCCGCAGCGAATGAAGTGTCACACCCTCGGGCAAACGCGAGGCTATGCGTGCGGCAAAGTCCTCGAGCATGTTTTCACACGTCGGCTGATAATCCACCGTGATGATGTTCCCGAAGCGCGACGACAGAACCCGGAAAAGCTCCGTCCCGGCCTCCGAAGCCCTCAACACCAGTGCATGGTCGAACCGTGAAACGATCTCTTCGTTGACGATACGCTTCAGAACGCCGAAGTCCATCACCATTCCACATTTGGGACTCGCGGGATCCTCCAGGGGTATCCCCTTCACCGTCACGAAAAAACGATAGGAATGCCCGTGAATCTCCCGACACGGGCCGTCATAACCTTCGAGCGCATGTGCCGCCTCGAAGGAGAATTCTTTGGTCAATCTGATTACTGCCATATTGCAAAGATAATCGAAAGGCAAGAGAAAACAGCCCCTCGGGGTATTTTTTCAAAAAAAGGCGCCCTTTTCAGAGCGCCTTTTCATCCGATCGCAACGTCTGCAGCCTACCGGAGCTCCACGCGACAGGGCGAATACATCACGATCCCCTGCTGGTTCAGAGCCTCGCGGACCTGTCCATACTCCTTCATCATCGTTCCGAGATCCGAACGGGTAAAGGCCGCCCGGACACTCCTGTTCAAGGACGAGAGAATGGCCGCCAGCCCCGTCGGCTGCTCGCGGACCTCCACAACCCGATAGGCGTCAGCCAGTCCGGCCTTCTCCACGGCAAGGGCTATGGCCGTCTTCAAACCGCCGCAGCCATCCGTCAGACCGATGCCGAGTGCCTCCTCACCCGACCAGACCCGGCCTCCGGCAATCTCCAGAACCCGCTCCAACGGCAAATTGCGCCCCTCGGCGACATCCTTCGTAAAGGTCGTATAGACACGATCCACGCCCCGCATGATCATCGCACGCTGAACCGGAGTCAACGGGCCCTTGCCCATAAAATCCGACGACGTGTTGCTCTGCACCCCGTCGATGGTAATACCGAGCTTGTTCTTCAGGGCATCCCGGGGATCCAGCACCATGCCGAAGACTCCGATCGATCCCGTCAGCGTCAACCGGTCGGCCACAATCACATCCGCCGGACACGAAATGTAATAGCCTCCACTGGCCGCATAGGAACCCATCGAGACGATCACCGGCTTTTCATCGCGCAGCAACTCCATCTCCCGCCAGATGACATCCGCAGCCAAGGCACTGCCTCCGGGCGAGTTGACCCGGACGACCACGGCCTTGATCCGGTCGTCTCGACGCACCTCGGCCAGCGTCGAAGCCAGCGTATTGCCGTAGATCTCACGACCGTAACCTTCACCATCGACGATCTGTCCGTCGGCATAGACGATAGCCACCTGATCGGCCGAGATGTTCTTCAGATCGGCTCCCACCTGCGAAGCATATTGTCCCAATGTCACGAAACGGTACTCCTCATCCTCGGCCTCCACGCCCAGTTCGGCAAAGACATCGTTCATCTGATCCTCGTAGATCAGCCCGTCGACAAATCCGTAACGGAGCGCCTCGTCGGCCAGCGACACGTCAAGATGATCCGTCAGACGCCGCATCTCGACGGTATCGATCCCGCGCGAAGCGCAGACATCCCCCGAAATGGTCCGCCACATCGAATTCACAAGCGCCTGCATCTGTTCGCGGTTGGCCGGCGACATGCGATCGAGCAGGAAGGGTTCCACGGCACTCTTGTAACGACAGGCCGTAGGACGGAAAACCTCGACCTTCAGATCGAGCTTGTCGAGCAAACCCTTGTAAAAGGTGACGTTCGAAGCCAATCCGCTCCAATCCACCCCCCCTTCGGGCTGAAGGTAGATCCGGTCGGCCACCGAAGCCAGGTAATACTGTCCCTGCGAATAGGTCTCGTTATAGGCCACCACGAACTTGCCGCTCTGCTTAAACTCCTCGAGAGCCGCACGCAACTCCTCCAGCAATGCCGTACCTTCGATACCCCCCGTTCCGTTCATCCGCAGATAGATTCCCTTGATCCGGTCATCCGCGGCCGCCGCCTCGAGCGTCTGCAAAACCTTGAACAGCGAAAGTTGGGGAGTGCTCTGCAACGTCAGAACATCCAGCCCCGCCAGCGGATCGGACGACGGGGCATCGGTGATCATCTCCGAAAAGTCAATCTTCAGAATCGTCCCGGGATAGAGCGACACGCTCTTCTCCATCGATCCGGCGATCCCCAAAAGCAGAAAAATCCAAAAAAAGAAGACCAGAAACGTTCCCGCCACCACGGCAAGCAGTCCGGCCAGAAAGGTTTTCCAGAAATTCATAGGCTATAAGTTGTATTCGTTTCCGAGATTTTGTCCGAGAATCCGACCGTCGTTTCTCCTTTCCACCCCCCGCGCCGCGTCAAGCGGCGCCCCCGGTGTCGTTCCTCTTGCGGAGCATCCCCGTCAATCGAATTTCGTTCCCTGTGCAAAGATAAGGATCTTTTACGTAAAACAAATAAAATTTATCGTTTTACGATAAAATATACATGGATCCTATATTTAATCCTGAAAATATACGTTATCTTTGCGGAAAAGTAACGATTTGCGACCATGGAAGAGAAAATAAAGCAACTGCTCGCCTCGATCATCCACCCCGAAACGGGCAAGGATATCGTGTCAAGCGGATTCATCGAACACCTGGCCACAGCCGAAGGTAAAGTGACCGTCGTGCTGCGCTTCGCAAAAGCGAGGGATCCCTTTGCCGTCAAGATCAAAAACCAGGCCGAGAGTCTGTTGCACGAGGCTTTCCCCGGTGCCGAAGTGCTTGTTGTGATCAAGGAGGGTGGGGCGGCACCCCGTCCGGAACCCAAACTCTCGACCACGACGGGCGGCATTGCCAAGGTGATCGCCATCGCCTCGGGAAAGGGAGGTGTCGGAAAATCGACCGTCACGGCCAACCTCGCCATCGCCCTGCGCAACATGGGATTCCGTGTCGGGGTGCTCGATGCCGATATTTACGGTCCGTCGCAGCCCAAGATGTTCGGGGTGGAGGGCTACATGCCCGAAGCCGTCGTCGAGGATGGGGCCGAACACATCGTGCCCGCCGAATCGATGGACATCAAGCTCATGTCGATCGGCTTCTTCATCAAACCGACGGATGCACTGCTGTGGCGCGGAGCCATGGCTGTCAGCGCCCTGAAGCAGATGATCCACCAGACACGCTGGGGAACGCTGGACTTTCTGCTGGCGGATCTTCCTCCCGGAACGGGCGACGTGCATCTGTCGATCATCGGCGAGCTGAAGATCGACGCGGCGGTGATTGTCTCCACGCCGCAACAGGTAGCCGTGGCCGATGTGGTGCGTGGGGTGGAGATGTTCCGCAACGAGAATGTCCACATTCCGATAGCGGGCATCATCGAGAACATGGCGTGGTTCACGCCGGCCGAACTGCCGCAGAACCGCTACTACCTCTTCGGACGGGGCGGAGCACGAGCCTATGCCGAAAAGAGCGGGGTGGATTTCCTGGGTGAAATACCTATTGTTCAATCGATTATGGATGGATCCGAGGAGGGGCGTCCAGCCACGGCGACGTATCCCGAGGTAGAGGAGCGCTACCGTTCGATTGCGGAGAAGATTGTCAGTAAAGTGATGAAAAACGGTTGACAAACTGTCGACAACCCGTTCAACAACGGATGATAAAAAAGGATAACTCGGGACCCGAAAATTTGCTTTTCGTAAATCACACCGGGTATATACAGAAAATTCCCGAAACCAAAAATTTTTATGAAAAGTTGTCCGCTGCCGAAAAGGGGCGAAAACGGAATCGGATGTTGAAAGTTTAGAAGTGTCGAAATGTCGAAAACCATTGTCAACAATTGTTAAATAAATTTCTATTTTCTTGTTTTTTAAATAATTAAGAAGAAAAATAAGTAAAAGAGAACCGAGAAAATGTTGATAGCCGGCTAACAGTCGAAGTTGTAAACAGTATCAACAGCCATTATATTTCTTCTTCTTTCTTATTTATTAAAATTTATTAAAGGAATAAAAAGAAAAATGAACGTCGAAAACGCTGCCGAACTCACCCGCCGCATCGAGGCGCTCAAACGCGAGAAGAATGCCGTCATCCTCGCCCATTACTATACGACTCCCGACGTGCAGGCCGTGGCCGACTTCCTGGGCGACTCGCTCGCCCTCTCGGTCCAGGCCCAGCAGGTCGATGCACGGATCATCCTCTTTGCCGGGGTCCTCTTCATGGCCGAAACGGCCAAGGTCCTCTGCCCGGACAAGAAGGTGCTCATCCCCTGCCCCGAGGCGGGCTGCTCGCTCGCCGAGTCGTGCGATGCTGCGGAGTTTGCCGCCTTCAAGGCCCGCTACCCCGGCTACAAGGTCGTTTCGTATGTCAACACGACCGTCGAGGTCAAGGCCCTGACGGATATCTGCTGCACGTCGTCCAATGCCCTGAAGGTCGTTGAGTCGCTGCCTGCCGACCAGCCGTTGATCTTTGCTCCGGACCGTAACCTGGGATCCTATATCCAGAAGTTGACAGGCCGGAAGAACATGGTGCTCTGGAACGGGGCGTGCCACGTACACGAGGAGTTCTCGCTCGAAAAACTCCTGCAGCTCAAACGCGAACATCCCGATGCCAAGGTGGTTGTGCATCCCGAATGCCGCGCCTATATCCTCGAGGTGGCCGACTATGTGGGCTCTACGGCCGGAATTCTCGACTTTTGCGGACGCAGCGACGCCCGGGAGTTCATCGTCGTCACGGAGGCCGGCATTCTGGCCGAGATGCGCAGACGCTATCCCGACAAGGAGTTCATTCCGGCGCCGCCCGACGATGAAACGTGCGGATGCAACAACTGCAAGTATATGAAGATGGTGACGCTGGAGAACATCGTTGCATGTCTGGAGAGCGAATCGCCCGAGATTATCCTCGATGAACAGATCCGCCGGGCTGCCGAACGTTCGATCCGTAACATGATCGCCATCCGGTAATGGAGGGGCTGGAAATGGTGCGGAGAAAGACCGGGGGACTGAAAATGGAGGGACGGAAAAAGGAGGAGCTGAAGATGCAGGGACTGGAAGCGGAGGGGCGGAAAAAGGAGATGGTGCCTGCGGAAACGGAGTTTCCGGGAACAGAGCCGGAGAGGGCCCGCTTCCGGTATGACAATGCGGCGGTCCGCCGCCGTGATCGGCTGCTCGATGAAGAGGCGGCCCGGAAGCTTCTCCGACGGGGTGAGTATGGTGTGCTGTCGATGGTGGACGAAGAGGGGGGTGGTTACGGCATTCCTCTGAGTTACGTCTGGGATGGCACAGAGCATATTTATGTGCATTGCGCCCCCGAAGGGCGGAAGTTGCGCTGTCTGGATCTCCGACCCGAGGTTTCGTTCTGCGTCGTGGGGGAAACCCGGGTCTGTCCGTCGAAGTTCACCACCGCATACGAGAGTATCGTCGTCCGGGCCCGCGCCGTGCGGGGGCTTGCGGACGAAGAGCGTTGGAGGGCGCTGCGCCTGCTGCTCGAAAAGTATGCCCCGGCCGATTGCGAAACTGGAATGCACTATGCCGGAAAATCATTCGCAAGAACCGAAATTCTGCGCCTCGAAATCCTTTCGGTCAGCGGCAAGTGCAAGATTGTAAAATGTTGAACATGAATTTTATCCCTTTTTTATGAAGAAAATCCTGTTACTCGTTGCAGCCGTGGGGGTGACACTCTCCGCTGCGGCCGATGAAGGCATGTGGCTGCTGCCCTACCTTCAGAAGATGAACATCAAGAACATGAAGGAGCGTGGCTGCAAACTCTCCGCCGAGGAGATTTACAGCGTGAACAACTCCTCGCTCAAGGATGCCGTCGTCATCTTCGGCGGGGGATGTACCGGGGAAATCGTCTCGCCCGAAGGTCTCCTGTTTACGAATCACCATTGCGGTTACGGTTCGATTCAGCAGTTGTCCTCCGTGGAGCACGACTATCTGAAGAACGGTTTCTGGGCCATGTCCCGGGCCGAGGAGTTGCCGGCGCCGGGGCTGGAGGTGCGTTTCATCCGCAAGATTGCGGACGTGACGCCCGAGGTGATGGGCAATGTCCCCTCGATCGCCTCCCAGGAGGAGTATGAACGGATCACTGCAGAGAACATCCGAGCCGTCAAGGAGCGTCTGTGCAAGGAGAATCCCGATATGGAGATCGATGTGGAGTCGTTCTTCGGCGGCAACCAGTTCTTCGCCTTTGTCATGGAGGTATACCGGGATGTGCGTCTGGTCGGAGCACCCCCCTCGTCGATCGGCAAGTTCGGCGGTGATACCGACAACTGGATGTGGCCGCGTCATACGGGCGATTTCTCGATCTTCCGTGTCTATGCCGGACCCGACAACCGGCCGGCTTACTATTCGCCCGAAAATCGACCCTACAAGGCCGAGAAGTTCCTCAAGGTCTCGCTCGACGGCTACGACGAAGGAGACTTTGCCATGATCATGGGATTCCCCGGTTCGACGGAGCGTTACGCCACCTCGTGGGAGATCGATAATCTGCTCCGCGTGGACAATCCGCAGCGCATCTTCATCCGCGGTGAGCGCCAGGCCATCCTCTGGGAGGACATGCTCGCCAGCGATGCCGTTCGCATCCAGTACGCCTCGAAATACGCCCGCTCGTCGAATTACTGGAAGAATTCGATCGGTATGTCGCGTGGTATCGAGAAACTTGGCGTAAAGGCCCGCAAGGAGGCACAGGAGGCGTCGTTCCAGGCCTGGGCCGAGAAGAACACGCTGCCCGAGGAGGGATATACCGACGCCCTGTCGAAGATCCGTCTGGCCGTTGAGCAGATGGAGCCCGTCGCTGCGGCCCGCCAGTATCTGACCGAGGCCTTCCTCGCATCGGTCGAGCTGCTCTCTCCGACCCGCAACTTTGTCGGCAGCATGCGCAACATGGATGTCAAGGAGACCCTCACCGACACGGCCGAACTGAAGGCTCGTCTGGCCGACTGGTACAAGGATTACAGCCCTTCGACCGACCGCAAGGTGGCCAAGCGCATGCTGACCATCGCGCGTGAAAACATGAAGACGCTGCCGTCGTTCTACGCAGAGATTGTCGACAAGCAGTTCGGCGGTGACATCGACGCTTATGTGGATGATCTCTATGATCGTTCGGTGTTTGCCTCCGAGGAGCGTGTGATGGATCTGGTTGAGCATTATGATCCCGAAAAGGTGGCTTCGGATCCGGCCGTGGCGCTGGGCAAGTCGGTCATGGAACTCCTTTCGAACCTCTCGGCCGAGATGCGCGAACCCCAGAAGCTCTACAACGAGGGGCATCGCAAGTACATTGCCGGTCTGATGCTCCAGAATCCCGCCAAGGCCTGGGCTTCGGATGCCAACTTCACGATTCGTCTGACCTACGGCCGTGTGCTCCCCTATTCGCCGGCCGACGGTATCGAGTACAACTACTACACGACGCTCAAGGGGGTCATGGAGAAGGAGGATCCGAAGAATCCGCAGGAGTTCTACGTACCGGAGAAACTCAAGGAGCTCTATGCGGCGAAGGATTTCGGACGCTATGCCAACGCGAAGGGGGAGCTTCCCGTCGCCTTCCTGGCCGACTGCGACATTACGGGTGGCAACTCCGGTTCTCCGGTGCTGAACAGCCGCGGCGCGCTGATCGGTCTGGCCTTCGACGGCAACTGGGAGGCCATGTCGGGCGACATTGCCTTTGAACCCGAATTGCAGCGGACAATTGCCGTCGATATTCGTTATGTCTTGTTTGTGGTTGACAAGTTTGCCGGTGCCGGCTGGCTGCTCGACGAACTGCAGTTTGAATAACGAATTCGTTCTTTTATCCCTTGGGGGCTGTCCTTCGGACGGTCCCCTTTTTTGTCTCCTTTCCCTTGTCCCGATCTCTTTTCCGATACTTTTCGAGCTGCCCGTTTACTTGCTTTCGCCATTGGCTTTCCTCCTTTTGTTCCACCTTCTTCCGGGTGGTTGGCTGCTATTTCAATGGAACCTCTTTTTATGGCTTTCTTTTGTGGTTTCGATCGCTTTTCCGGGAAGCGTCTGAACGCTTACTTTCACCGGTTTTCCTCCCGTTTCGGGCGTTCCTTCCTTCGCTTCGGGGCTTTTTCTCCGCCGGGTTGACAAATTCTCCCCTTTTCGTTCCGGATTCCCTCAAAAATTCGTACTTTTGACGGAAATTAGCAATATTCTACCTGTTTATGGCCAAAGAGTTCAAACGTTATCTTGTTACTTCTGCGCTCCCCTATGCCAACGGTCCCGTCCATATCGGACATTTGGCGGGAGTTTACATACCTTCGGATATCTATGCCCGCTATCTGCGACTGAAGGGATGTGATGTCATTTCGGTCTGTGGATCCGACGAGCACGGCGTGCCCATTACGATCAAGGCCCGCAAGGAGGGCGTTTCGCCCCAGCAGATCGTCGATCGCTACCATGAGTTGATCAAGCGTTCGTTCGAGCGGCTGGGCATGTCGTTTGACATCTATTCGCGTACCTCTTCGGCTACTCACGCCAAGACCGCTTCGGACTTCTTCCGCAAACTCTATGACGACGGTAAATTCATCGAGAAGACCTCGATGCAGTATTACGACGAGGAAGCCAAGACGTTCCTTGCGGACCGCTATATCGTCGGCACCTGTCCCAAGTGCGGTTACGATCGTGCCTACGGCGATCAGTGCGAAAAGTGCGGTTCGACGCTCTCGCCCGACGAACTGATCGAACCTCACAGCGCCGTTTCGGGTTCAGTGCCCGTCAAGCGCGAGACCAAACACTGGTATCTGCCTTTGGATCAATATGAAGGATTCCTGCGCAAGTGGATTCTCGAAGGGCACAAGGAGTGGAAATCGAACGTCTACGGTCAGTGCAAGAGCTGGCTGGATGGCGGTCTGCAACCCCGGGCCGTGAGCCGCGACCTGGATTGGGGAATTCCCGTGCCGGTTGAAGGCGCTGAAGGAAAGGTGCTTTACGTCTGGTTCGACGCGCCGATCGGCTATATCTCTGCTACCAAGGATCTTACACCCGACTGGGAGAAGTATTGGAAGTCGGAGGACACGAAGTTGGTTCACTTCATCGGAAAGGACAACATCGTCTTCCACTGTATTGTCTTTCCGTCGATGCTGAAGGCGCATGGCGGTTATATCCTTCCGGAGAATGTTCCGGCCAACGAATTCCTCAATCTCGAGGGTGACAAGATCTCCACGTCGCGCAACTGGGCCGTCTGGCTCCATGAGTATCTCGACGAATTCCCCGGCAAGGAGGATGTGCTGCGCTACGTACTTTGCGCCAACGCTCCCGAGACCAAGGACAACGACTTCACGTGGAAGGATTTCCAGGCCCGCAACAACAACGAACTCGTAGCCATTCTCGGTAACTTCGTCAACCGTGCGCTGGTGCTGACCAAGAAGTATTTCAACGGTGAGGTTCCGGCTTGCGGTGAATTGAGCGACTATGATCGTCAGACAATTGCCGATGTGGCTGCCGTCAAGGCTTCGCTCGAGTCCAATATCGAGAATTACCGCTTCCGTGAGGCGTTGAAGGATGCCATGAACGTTGCCCGTATCGGTAACAAGTACCTGGCTGATACGGAGCCCTGGAAGGTGATCAAAACCGATCCCGAACGGGTCAGGACGATCCTCAATGTCGCTCTGCAGATCACGGCCAATACGGCCATTGCCATCGAACCCTTCATGCCCTTCTCGTCGGCCAAGATTCTGAAGATGCTGGCCGTTGACAAGTTCGGTTGGGAACGGCTCGGTACTTTTGATCTCATTCCGGCGGGTCACATGATCGGAGAGCCGGAACTTCTCTTCGAGAAGATCGAGGATGACGTCATCCAGCGTCAACTGGACAAACTCGCCGCCACGAAGGCTGCCAATATGGCCGCCGAAGCTGCTCAACATGTTGAACCACAGAAAGATACGATTCAATTCGACGATTTTCAGAAGATGGATATCCGCGTTTCGACCATTCTGTCGGCCGAAAAGGTGGCCAAAACCAAAAAATTGTTGAAATTGACCGTCGATACGGGTATTGACAAACGCGAAATCGTATCCGGTATTGCTGAATACTTCACTCCCGAGGAGTTGGTCGGCAAACAGGTCCTGGTGCTGGTCAACCTGGCACCGCGTGAATTGAAGGGAATTTTCTCCAAAGGAATGATCCTGATGGCTGAGGATGCCTCCGGAAAATTACGTTTGCTGCAGCCCGGCGATACGACCAGCAATGGAGCGATCGTCGGATAAGCCCGAGATTTTTCTATTTATTTTCTGATGTGATAATCCTTAAAAAATGTAAAAATATGGAAACTACGGATTGGAGTGCACTCGGTTTCGATTATCGCAAGACCGACTACAACGTTCGTTTCACCTATTCGGACGGCAAGTGGAGCGATATGATCGTCACGCAGGATGAGTACATCCAGATGCACATGTCGGCTTCGTGTCTGCATTATGGTGTTGAACTTTTCGAAGGTTTGAAGGCTTTCCGCGGTGTGGATGGCAAAGTTCGCCTTTTCCGTGTCGAGGAGAATGCCCGTCGTATGCAGTCGTCGGCCAAACGTCTCTGCCTGCCGGTTCCGTCGGAGGAGATGATCGTCAAGGCCTGCATCGAGGTGGTCAAACTCAACGAGCGTTTCATTCCTCCCTACGGTACGGGTGCATCGTTGTATCTGCGTCCCGTGATGTTCGGCACGACGGCCGGATTGGGTGTGAAGCCTGCCAAGGATGCGCTGTTGATCGTCTACTGCTCGCCGGTGGGTGCCTACTTCAAATCGGGTATCAAGCCGATCCGTGTGGCTATCGATCGTGAGCAGGACCGTGCTGCTCCACGTGGAACAGGTGATGTCAAGGTGGGTGGCAACTATGCGGCCAGCCTCTTGTCCGGTGAAAAAGGTCATGAACTCGGTTATTCGAACATCATGTATCTCGACGCTGCCGAGCATAAGTATATCGAAGAGTGTGGTGCCGCCAACTTCTTCGGTATCAAGGATGGCAAGTATATCACGCCGAAATCGCAGTCGGTTCTTCCGTCAATTACGAACAAGAGTCTTCGTCAACTGGCCAAAGATATGGGGCTTGAGGTGGAGGAGCGTCATATTCCGGTTGAGGAGCTGCCTACTTTCGAAGAGTGCGGTGCCTGCGGTACGGCTGCCGTGATCTCCCCTATCGGTTATATTTATGACATGCAGACCGGTGCTTCGTACAATTACGGTGACGAGGTCGGTAAAAACTGCATGAAACTTTATAACGCTTTACAGGATATTCAGTACGGTCGTGCCGAGGATAAATACGGCTGGTGCACGATTGTTCTCTAAATATTGCATTGTCGCTTCGATTTTTTATCGAATTCTTTATCGAAAAATCCCGCTCGCAGGAGCGGGATTTTTTTGTTTTTATACCTTCTCTTGCTAATATGTTCCACGTGGAACACTTGGCTTATCAATCCAGTTTATTGGACTTTATGTTTTAATTTTTGGTTGTTTATTGGTTGCTTATTGTTCCACGTGGAACATCTGTTGGTTTATCTCTGCCTGTATAAAGGAAAAGGAGTGTTCCACGTGGAACACTCCTTTGAGTTGTATTGTAAAATGAATTATCTGCCGAACTTGATCAGCAGAACGTTGACATCGGCAGGTGATACCCCCGGGATGCGCGAGGCTTGTCCGATAGTCTTCGGTCGAATGCGATTTAATTTTTGTCGGGCTTCAATCGTGAGTGAATTCATCGAAAAAAAGTCAAAGTCGAGCGGAATGCGGATGTTTTCGAGCCGATGAAGCTTTTCGGCAATGAATTTTTCGCGCTCAATGTAGCCTTTGTACTTGATCTGAATCTCGGCCTCTTCGATCGCTTCAGCGTCGATCCGGTGTGATTCGATGAAACGGTGCAGCTTCGGAAGAACCTTTTCCAACGATTCAAAGGTTACGTTGTTGCGCATCAGAATGTCGTAAAGCTTCCGACCTTGCGTCAGAGGCTCCGATCCAATCGATTTCAGATAGTCTGAAATTTCGGCTGCCTTGACACTCGTCTCACGGGCAAAGGCTACAAGTGATTCTACGTTCGATTTTTTTTGTTCGAAATGGGCGTATCTCTCCTCCGAAATCAGACCGATTTTGTGCCCCAGTGGAGTGAGTCGCATGTCGGCATTGTCCTGTCGGAGCCGAATCCGGTACTCGGCACGCGAGGTGAACATCCGGTAGGGCTCGTCCACACCCTTCGTGACCAGGTCGTCGATCAGCACGCCGATATAGGCTTCGTCGCGTTTCAGTACGATCGGCTCCTCCCCTTTCAACTTCCGATGGGCATTGATTCCGGCCATCAGACCCTGGGCTGCCGCCTCTTCGTAGCCGGTTGTTCCGTTGACCTGTCCGGCGAAAAAAAGTCCCGAAACGAGCTTCGTTTCGAGCGAATGTTCGAGTTGTGTGGGCGGAAAATAGTCGTATTCGATGGCATAGCCCGGGCGGTAGATGTGCAGATCTTCGAATCCTCGGATCTTGTGCAGCGCCTCCCATTGTACCTCCCAGGGAAGTGACGATGAAAATCCGTTCAGATAGTATTCGTTGGTCGAACGTCCTTCGGGTTCGAGGAAAAGCTGGTGCTGCTCCTTGTCGGCAAAGGTCCGGAGCTTGTCCTCAATCGAGGGGCAATAGCGCGGGCCGATACCGTGGATGGTTCCGTTGAAGAGTGGCGAACGGTCGAATCCCGTGCGCAAAATGGCGTGAACCTCCGGAGTCGTATAGACCAGATAGCACGGCATCTGATCCTTGACAGGTTCGGTCTCGGGAGAAAAGGAGAATTTCGAGGGTTTTTCATCGCCGTACTGTGGCTCCAGAATCTCGAAATGGATCGTCCGGGCGTCGAGCCGTGCCGGCGTTCCGGTCTTCATGCGACCGGTTTCGAAGCCGATCTGTTGCAGGCATGAGGTGATACCGTGTGAAGCGGCGTCTCCTGCCCTGCCCCCCTCGGCGTGTGCCGCACCGCAGTGCATCATTCCATCCAGGAAGGTGCCGGCTGTCAGTACCACGGCCCGGCAACTGAATTCGACTCCCATCCGGCTCCTTACGCCCCGAATGCGCAGGTGTTTTCCTGCGCGTTGCATTTCATCCCAACAGCTGTTTTTATCGATGATCTCTTTTTCGGAAATGGATTTGTTGTCGTCCGGAGCGGGAGTTTCGGCTTCCCCGTTTTTCGTTTCGTGCGGGATTTGTCCCGTCTCTTCGAAGAGAAGCTCCGTAGCGGCATCCTGCCAGATATAGAGGTTCGGAATATTCTCCAGCGTATGGCGCCACTCCTCCGAGAAGCGGGTCTTGTCGCATTGGGCCCGTGGACTCCACATGGCTGCCCCTTTTGACATGTTCAGCATCCGGAACTGTACGGCCGTGCGGTCGGTGATGCGTCCCATTTCTCCGCCTAAAGCATCTATCTCTCTGACAATCTGCCCTTTAGCTACTCCACCAACGGCCGGATTGCACGACATCGAGGCCATCTTCGTCATGTCCATCGTCAGCAGCAGCGTCCGGGATCCGAGGCGTGCGGCGGCAGCAGCGGCTTCACATCCGGCATGTCCGCCGCCAATGACGATGATATCGTAATCGAGGGTCATTATTTCTCCCAGAATTTCAAGTATTTGTCTTCCTTACGGTGCATCTGGGCGTTGGTTCGCGGAGTCTTGTCGTTCTGTCCGCAAAGATGAAGTACGCCGTGCACCACTACCCGCCGCATCTCCTGAAGAGGCGTCGCTCCGTATTGGCGGGCATTGTCCGCCACGGTCTCCACATCGATGAAAATATCACCCGAAACGATATGCGTACCCTTGCGGTCGCTGTAATCAAAGGTAATCACATCGGTGAAATAGTCATGTCCGAGGTATTGCCGGTTCATCTCCAGAAGCCGTTGTGCCGAACAGAAGATATAGCAGACATCGCCCAGCGTGTAGCCCTCTGTTTCGGCCACCTCGCGCAGCCACTGTGCTGTCAGCCGTTTCTGCGGATAGCGGTAGCTGCAATCGTCGGTATAGTATTTTACAGCCATTTTTTCGGATCTTTTATCGGATCGGAAGAAAGAGTTTTCCAGGTTCTTTTCATTGGATTTTACCTTTGCAAAAGACCTTTTTTCAGGGTCTCTTCTGTCACCTTCCTGCTGTCTGTCGTCTCTGTCTTCTGTCTCCCGTCTGTCGTCTCTGTCGCCTGTTGACTCTGTCACCCCTCTCTTTCTCTCTTCACCCCACTCTTCACTTTTCTACATCACTTCTCTACATCACTTCTCTCCACTTCTTTTTCTCTTTTCTCCCCCTCTCTGCCCCTTTCTATCTCTTGAAACAGTTCTCGGCCCGCATCTTCTGATTCGGGTCCGGAGGATAGATGCCGAAGACGAGTTTGTACTCCGTCTCCATGGTCATCACGTCAACGGCCGAGCCTATGGTTCCCAATTGCTGGTTTCTGGCCACTTTCTGGCCCTTTTCGACGCTGATCGTCCCCAGATTGGCATAGGAGGTCAGGTACTCGCCGTGAGCCACGTAAACGTCGTATTTGCTCGTTATGCGGTTGCGCTTGATGTCGATCACCTTGCCTTCGTAGATCGACAGAACCCGGGCCCCCTTCGGTCCCGTGATCTCGGCCATGTTGTCCCGGTAGCGTTTTACGCGGCCAGACTCCACAGGAAGTCGCAGTCCCGTGGTCTTCGAGGAGAACGAGGCTCCCTCCTTGTTGCCCTTGGTGAGTTTGCGCAGTTCGTTGATCGCCACGTCGAGCTCCTGTTCCCGGGCTATTTTGCGTTGCAGCGCCGACCGCTCCTTCTGCGTCATGCTTTGAATGTTGGCCCGGGCATTCCGTGAATCACGTTGCAGCTTTTCACGCTGTGCCGCAAGTTGCCGCGTCACCGAGTCGAGCGAACGATGTCGTCGGTCAAGCTCCTCCTTTTCGCTGCGAACCTGCTCGGTGAGCGCTTCAATATCGCGCAGTTTCCGCTCCCGGACCGCGGCAATCTCCCGCAGAACCGTGATCTTGCGGGCTACATCGGCAAAATCCCGCGAGGAGAAAAGGT
>CALUKK010000032.1 GCA_944321205.1 uncultured Alistipes sp. | reverse complement strand
AGGCGTTGCGATCCGGCGTCGGGGAATGGACTACGCCTCGGAGCGTACGACCCTTTCGGGTCTCGAACTGCCATATTCATATTTGGGTATTTTGCGCCAACTCGGGGCCGGGGAGCAACGCAGTGCGGGTTTTCGGAGTACGGAGGATGTTCTCGGCGGGTATGCTTCGACGACCCGCTATTGTTTTTCTGCGGGAGAACCTACGCAACCGTATCGGGTTTCGGTTCGTTTCACCGACCGCAACTATCGCTTCGGAGTACGGCTTGAGGGCTCGCACCGGGTAGGTCGTTTGTGGCGGCTCTCGGCGGCTGCGGATTTCCGGACGGGTCGTGATCTGCACGTCGAAGGGGTCTTCACGCAGGGTGTGACGGGCGGTCTTCGTTTCGCACGGCCTTCGGGTGCTGCGGGTGAATTTTCGCTGATGCTTCTTCTTCCGGTCTCGATGCGCGGGACGCGTCTTTCGACTTCGGAGGAGGCCTTCACGCTGACGGGAGACCGGCTCTATAATCCGGCGTGGGGCTTTCAGGATGGAAAGGTCCGCAACTCCCGGGTCCGGCGGGAGACACTTCCGTTGGGACTTGTCGCGTGGACGAGGTCGCTGACGCCGACGACCCGATTTGCTGCGACATTCGGCGCACGGACGGGTACAAGCCGTTACAGCATGCTGGGCTGGTACGATGCCCGCACCCCGATGCCGGACAACTACCGTTACCTTCCGAGCTATACGGACGATCGGGCAACCGAAGAGGCGTGGTTGTCGAACGATCCCCGTTATACGCAAATCGACTGGGACGAGCTGATTCTGGAGAACCGCATGGCGGGCGGACATGCGGTCTATGCTCTGGAGGATCGGGTCGAGCGGCTCTGGGATCTGACGCTCCATGCGCTCTTCACGACGGATGTGGATCGGCGGCTTACGCTTCGTTACGGGGTCGAGCTGCATCGGGACAATCGCCGCAACTACAAGGAGCTCCGCGACTTGCTGGGGTCTTCGTACGTTCTTGACATCGATCAGTTTCTGGTGGACGACGATACCTACGGGACGCTGCTTCAGAACGACCTGCGCCATCCGGACCGGAAGATCCGCGAGGGGGATCGTTTCTCCTACGACTATTCGCTCACGACGCGTTCCGTGCAGGTTCTTTTTCAGGCGGATTATCGCTCGGACCGGTTCCGGGGAGACGTATCGCTGGCCCTCGGGAGTTCGGGGATCAGCCGCCGGGGATTTTATGAGAAGGAGCTCTTTCCGGGCGCACAGTCCTACGGCCGTTCCCGGGTGCTGCGATTCTCGCCCTACCGGTTGCAGGGTCGCGCGGGGTGGGCCTTCACGCCTCGTCACTATGTGGAACTTTCGTTTCTTGCGGCTGCCGACACACCGTCGGCCGAGGATCTCTTCTACCAACCGCTCTACAACAACCGCACGCTTGCGCATCCGCAAGCCGCGCGCACCTATGGTGCCGAGGCGACCTACCGTCAGACGGGACCGATGCTGCATCTGGAGGCAAGTCTCTACACGGTGTTGAGGCTCGACGGTATCGAGACCCGCCGTTATTACGACGACATGTCATACGTCTATTGCGACATGGCCGTTACGGGTCTTGGCATCTGGTCGTACGGAATCGAGGGAGCTGCGGAACTGCGGCTTTCGGATCGTTGGCAACTGGCCCTTGCGGCCTCGGCGGGCCGTTACCGTTATGTCCGGGATGCGCACGTGGAGGTTCTGTCGGATGTGGACAATGCGGCTGTCGACCGGGGTTCGGAGAGCCGGATGGGCGGTTGCGAGGTGGGCGGGGCTCCTCAACTGACCGCCTCGGCGGAATTGTCGTGGTTCGGGCCGCGGAGTTGGGGTTTGTATGCTTCGGCGGGATATGCGGGACGACGCTTTGTGGAACCGATGGCCTTGCGGCGCACGGACCGGCTGGCGGGGCAGGGCGGTATCACGCCGGAGGCCTTCGAGGCCTTCACGCACCAGGAGCGGCTTCGTGACGCCTTTACGGTTGATGCCACGGTTTTCAAGAGTTTCTGGTTCGAGCGGTCCCGGCTGACGCTGACGCTTCAGCTCCGGAATCTGCTGGGCACCGACGATGTGGTCTACAACGGTTACGAATCGCTTCGGGTGCGTCGGGTCCGGAGTGGCGATGCGACCTGCTACACTCCGCAGGCCACGCGTTACACCTACCTGCTTCCACGCACCTTCTACCTTACGGTTTCGTACCGATTCTGATCATCATGTAAAAAAAGCTGTAATTTTTTGGGATTTATCTGACGAATTCGTATTTTGAGGGACGAAAACCTTAAAAACTTCAACCCATGATTGTCGGAATTCCAAAAGAGATCAAGAACAACGAAAATCGCGTTGGCATGACCCCGTCGGGCGTTCAGGAGCTCGTCAAGCGGGGACATCGAGTGTATGTGCAGGCGACTGCGGGCGAGAACAGCGGCTTTCCGGACGCGGCCTATCAGGCCGTAGGGGCGGAACTTCTGCCCACGATCGAGGAGGTGTATGCCCGTTCGGAGATGATCGTGAAGGTCAAGGAGCCGATTGCTCCGGAGTACAGGCTCATCCGACGGGACCAGATTGTCTTCACCTATTTTCATTTTGCGAGCAGTGAGGCTTTGACCCGAGCGATGATCGAAAGCGGCGCGATCTGTTGTGCCTACGAGACGGTCGAGCGCTCCGATCGGTCGCTGCCTCTTTTGATTCCGATGTCGGAGGTTGCCGGACGCATGGCGACCCAGGAGGGTTGCTATTTTCTGGAGAAACCGCGAGGTGGCAAAGGTGTGCTGCTGGGCGGGGTTCCGGGCGTAAAGCCGGCCCGGGTCTTCGTCATCGGCGCGGGGGTTGTCGGGACAGCCGCGGCGCGCACGGCGGCGGGAATGGGTGCCGACGTGACGATCTGCGACATTTCGTTGCCGCGTCTTACCTACCTGGAGGATGTGATGCCGAGGAACGTCAAGACGCTCATGTCCTCGGAGTACAACATCCGCGAGGAGTTGAAACACGCGGATCTGGTGATCGGTTCGGTGCTGATTCCGGGAGCGAAGGCCCCGAAACTGGTCACGCGTGAGATGTTGAAGCTGATGGAGCCCGGGACGGTCCTGGTCGACGTGGCGATTGATCAGGGCGGGTGCTTCGAGACCTCACATCCGACGACGCACGAAGATCCGGTCTATTACGTGGACGGGATCCTGCACTATTGTGTGGCGAACATTCCGGGTGCCGTGCCGCGTACCTCGACGCTTGCGCTGACGAATGCGACGCTTCCCTACGTGTTGCAGCTGGCCGACAAGGGTTGGCGGCGCGCGGTGCGTGAGAATGCGGAGCTGGCGCTGGGGCTGAATGTTGTTTCGGGGAAGGTGGTTTACGGTCCTGTTGCGGAGGCGTGGGGTCTTGCGTGTGAGCCGTTGACGTTGTGAGGGACGCCGAAGTGCCTGGAGGCGGCCCCTCGGACTCTTGGGTCCGAGGGGCCGCTTTCATTATGGAATGATAAAAAGGGCGAATTGTTTTTGAAAATCTTAAAAAATGATTATATTTGCCAAAGAACGAGGGGGTTAGGAGAGGGGTGCACCTTTCGGACCGATATGGAAAGGCCTCGGAAAACAGGAATATAGCGATAAAATAACCGCATGAAGTTACGGATCGTAACCTGAAAGGCGGGAAAAATAACAGAAGCGGTGGCGTATGCCGCACGGATACCGTGAGGCGTCGTCACTGAAATTTTTACCCTAACACAAACGAAGTTTCGAGTATGAGCGAGCGACTGTACATTTTCGACACGACCCTGCGCGACGGGGAACAGGTTCCCGGCTGTCAGTTGAACACGACGGAGAAGATCGAGGTAGCCAAATTGCTGGAGGCCCTTGGAGTGGACATCATCGAGGCGGGTTTTCCGATTTCGAGTCCCGGGGATTTCAATTCGGTTCTCGAGATCTCGAAAGCGGTTTCGGAGCCGACGATCTGTGCGTTGACCCGAGCCGTGGAGAAGGATATCGACGTCGCAGCCGAGGCGTTGCGCCTGGCTCGGCGGAAACGGATCCACACGGGGATCGGTGTTTCTCCGCAGCATATTTACGACAAGTTGCGTTCCACGCCGGAACGGATCCTTGAGCGGGCGATAGCGTCGGTCAAATATGCCAAGCGCTATGTCGAGGATGTAGAGTTTTATGCCGAGGATGCCGGGCGGGCCGATACGGAGTATCTGGCGCGGGTTGTCGAGGCGGTGATTGCCGCTGGGGCGACGGTTGTGAACATTCCCGACACGACGGGCTATTGCCTGCCGAACGAATACGGCGCCAAGATCAAATACCTGATGGACCATGTTCCGAACATTGACCGGGCGATACTCTCGACGCACTGTCACAATGATCTGGGGATGGCAACGGCCAATACGCTGAGCGGCATTCTGAACGGGGCCCGACAGGCCGAGGTGACGATCAACGGCATCGGAGAACGTGCGGGGAATACCTCGTTGGAGGAGGTTGTGATGACGCTGCGCTGCCACAAGGACGTTGACATCGATACGAATATCCGGTCGCAGTTGATCACGAAGGCCTCTCACCTGGTTTCGAGTCTGATGAACATGCCCGTTCAGCCGAACAAGGCGATCGTGGGACGGAACGCCTTTGCCCACTCGTCGGGGATCCACCAGGACGGGGTTCTGAAGGACCGACAGACCTACGAGATCATCGATCCTCACGACATCGGACTCAACGAATCGGTCATTGCGCTGACGGCGCGGAGCGGACGTGCGGCCCTGGTGCATCGGCTGGAGCTGCTGGGTTATGATCTGACCCAGGAGGAGCTGGATGCGACCTACGAGAAGTTCCTGGCACTTGCCGACCGGAAGAAGGAGATCCACGACTACGATCTGCTGTACCTGGTCGGAGACATCGACCGGATGAAGCAGCAGTCCATTGCGCTGAAGTTCCTGCAGGTGACCACGGGCACCCTGGTTCCGACGGCCACGGTGGTTCTGAAGTTCGGGGACCACGAGCGGATGGCCATAGGGACTGGAAACGGTCCGGTCGACGCGGCGGTCACGGCGATCAAAAAGCTGATCAACGAGAAGGTTGTTCTGACGGAATTTCTGATGCAGGCCATCACGCGAGGATCGAACGACGTGGGACGGGTGCACGTGCAGGTTCAGTGCGGCAGTCGGACGGTTCACGGATTTGCGGCCCATACGGATACGACGCGTGCATCGGTCGAGGCCTTTCTGGATGCGCTGCGGGCCCTGAATGTTACGGAACGTAAAGAAGAGGAGGCATGATTATGGGAAAGACGCTTTTGGACAAGATCTGGGATGCGCACACGGTGCGAATCGAAGAGGGGGGTCGCTGCGTGCTCTATATCGACCGACAGTATATCCATGAAGTGACATCCCCGGTGGCCTTTGCGGGCCTGGAGCGTCGGGGGATCGGCGTGGCACGCCCCGCGCAGATCACGGCGACGGCCGACCACAATATTCCGACCGTGAACCAGCATCTGCCGATCGAGGAGCCCGAATCGCGGCGTCAGGTAGCGACCTTGGCGGCGAACTGTGCGAAGTACGGTATCGAACACTTCGGCGTGGGGAATCCCCGCCAGGGAATCGTGCACATCATCGGGCCGGAACTGGGCTTCACGCAGCCGGGGATGACGATCGTGTGCGGCGACAGCCACACCTCGACCCACGGAGCATTGGGCGCCGTAGCCTTCGGCGTGGGGACCTCGGAGGTGGAGATGGTTTTTGCGAGCCAGTGCATTCTTCAAACCAAACCGCGGACGATGCGCATTACGGTTGACGGGGCGCTTCGTCCGGGAGTTGAGGCGAAGGATGTGATTCTCTACATCATATCGCAAATTACGGCTTCGGGAGGTACGGGCCACTTCATCGAGTTTGCGGGTTCGACGATCCGTTCGCTCTCGATGGAGGGTCGGATGACGGTGTGCAACATGAGCATCGAGTGCGGAGCGCGCGGCGGGATGATCGCCCCCGACGAGAAGACCTTCGACTACCTGCGCGGACGCGAGCGGGCACCGCAGGGTGCGGCCTTTGACGCGGCCGTAGCTCGGTGGCGGGAGCTGTACAGCGATGCGGACGCCGTTTTCGACAAGGAGTACCACTTCGATGCGTCGGACATAGCGCCGATGATCACCTACGGCACCAACCCCGGCATGGGGATGGCCATCGACGGGACGATTCCGCAGACTGCCGACCCGAAGGCGCTGCATTACATGGATTTCCGGGCTGGCGAACGATTGCTGGGCCATCCGGTTGACTACGTTTTCGTGGGGAGTTGTACGAACGGGCGGATCGAGGATCTGCGACGCTTTGCGCAGCTTGTCAAGGGGCGTCACAAGGCCGATGGCGTGACGGCGTGGATCGTTCCGGGCTCGAAGGGCGTGGAGGCGCAGGCTCGGGCCGAGGGCCTGGACCGGATTCTGGAGGCTGCGGGCTTTGAATTGCGCCAACCGGGCTGTTCGGCCTGCCTGGCGATGAATGCGGACAAGATTCCGGCGGGAAAATACAGCGTGTCGACCTCGAACCGCAATTTCGAAGGGCGTCAGGGTCCCGGAGCCCGGACGATGCTTTCGGGTATCTCCGTAGCGGCCGCGGCCGCGGTAACGGGCCGTATCTCGGATCCCCGCGAGGTTTTCGGGGAAGCGTAAAGATTCGAAATCATTAACGAAAACATACCTCATGTCCATACCCAAATTCGAAACATTCACCTCGGGGGCTGTACCCGTCGAGGTGGAGAACATAGATACCGACCAGATCATCCCGGCGCGTTTTCTGAAGGCAACCGAGCGGAAGGGCTTCGGTGATAACCTTTTCCGTGACTGGCGTTACGATGCTGCGGGCCGTACGGTTGCGACGTTTCCGTTGAACGATCCGCGCTACGGGGGTCAGATTCTCGTTGCGGGTCGCAACTTCGGCTGCGGGAGTTCCCGGGAGCATGCCGCGTGGGCGCTTGCCGACTACGGTTTCCGGGTTGTCGTGTCGAGTTTTTTCGCGGACATCTTCCGCAACAATGCCCTGAACAACGGATTGCTTCCGGTGCGTGTCGAGGAGCGTTTTCTTCGGGAGATTTTCGACGAGATCCGCCGCGATCCCCAGGCTCAATTCACGGTAGATCTGGACAATCAGCGCTTCACGATCGTGTCGAGCGGCCACAGTTCGGCGTTCGAGATCGACGCCTATAAGAAACGTTGCCTGCAGAACGGCTACGACGATGTGGACTACCTGCGGAGCATCCTTCCGCAGATCGAGGCGTACGAAAAAACGCACGGGGCCGAATGATGACTCCGATGCACCAGCGGGTGGAGATCCTCGACACGACGCTTCGTGACGGCGAGCAGACCTCCGGGGTGTCGTTCAACGCCCGGGAGAAGCTCTCCATTGCCCGGTTGTTGCTTGAGGAGCTTCACGTCAACCGGATCGAGATCGCTTCGGCGCGCGTATCCCACGGGGAGGAGGAGGCCGTGCGTGCGATTGCCGACTGGGCCCGGAGCCGGGGCTGCCTGGAGCGGGTCGAGGCGCTGGGCTTCATTGACGGAGGCGTGTCGGTGGACTGGCTGTGGCGAGCGGGCTGCCGCGTGGTGAATCTGCTGGCGAAGGGTTCGCGGCGTCATTGCGAGGAGCAGCTGCGGCGCACGCCCGAACAGCACCTTGCCGACGTGCGGGCCGAGATTCTGCGGGCTGCGGATCGGGGGATGCGCGTGAACCTCTACCTGGAAGACTGGTCGAACGGCATGTATCACTCTCCGGATTACGTCTACGCGATGCTTGACGGGCTTGCGGATCTTCCCGTCTGTCATTTCATGTGTCCCGACACGCTTGGAATCCTGGATCCGTATGCCACGGAGCGTTTTTGCCGGGAGATGACGGATCGTTATCCGGCGCTTCACTTTGACTTCCATGCCCATAACGACTACGATCTTGCCGTAGCCAATACGGCGGCGGCGGTTCGTGCGGGCTTCGAAGGGGTCCATGTGACGATCAACGGACTGGGGGAGCGAGCTGGTAACGCCCCGTTGTCGAGTACCGTGGCCGTTCTTCACGACCGGCTGGGGTGCCGGACGGACATTGTGGAAAAGAAGATCTACCGGGTAAGTCGAACGGTGGAGTCCTATACGGGCGTGCGCATTCCGTCGAACCGACCGATCGTCGGGGCGAACGTTTTCACGCAGTGTGCGGGCGTTCACGCCGACGGGGACAACAAGAACGGCCTCTACTACAATGAATTGCTGCCCGAGCGTTTCGGCCGGGTTCGGGAATACGCCCTGGGGAAGACCTCGGGGAAGGCGAACATTCTGAAGAATCTGGAGCTTCTGGGTATCGATCTGGACGAGACGGCGATGCGCAAGGTGACGGAGCGGGTTGTGGAGTTGAGCGACAAGAAGGAGCTGGTGACGCTGGACGATCTTCCCTATATCATTGCCGACGTGCTGCGTTACGATCAGACGGACGCTCCGGTTCGGATTCTGAATTACAGTCTTTCGCTGGCACAGGGTTTGCGGCCGGTTGCCACGTTGCGGATCGAGATTCACGGAGAGCAGTACGAGCAGACTTCGGCGGGAGACGGACAGTACGATGCCTTCATGCGGGCCCTTCGGCAGATCTACCGCGAGCAGTTGGGTCGGCGTTTTCCGATGTTGCGGGACTATGCGGTGTCGATCCCTCCCGGGGGTCGTACGGATGCCTTCGTCCAGACGATCATCACGTGGGAGTCTGACGGTCGGACGTTCCGGACCCACGGGCTGGATGCGGACCAGACGGAGGCCGCGATCAAGGCGACGATCAAAATGTTGAACATCATAGAAACCAATCCTACGAATCATGGAAATCAGGATAGCATTGTTGCCGGGTGACGGCATAGGGCCGGAGATCATCTCGGAGGCCGTAAAGGTGTTGGATCGAGTAGCGAGCCGTTTCGATCATCGGATAACCTATCAACGGGCGTTGGTGGGAGCGGCGGCCATCGACGCCACGGGAGATCCCTACCCGGAAGAGACACACCGCATCTGCCAGACTTCGGATGCGGTCCTGTTCGGTGCGATCGGGGACCCGAAGTACGACAACAACCCCACGGCAAAGGTGCGGCCCGAACAGGGGCTGCTGCGTATGCGCAAGTCGCTGGGGCTTTTTGCCAACCTGCGTCCCGTTACGCTTTTCGAGTCTCTGACGGACCGATCTCCGCTTCGACCCGAGGTGGTTCGGGGCACGGATTTCATCTGTGTGCGCGAACTTACGGGCGGCATCTATTTCGGACGGCCACAGGGTCGGGACGAGGATGGACGTCGGGCCTTTGATACGTGCAGCTATACGGTCGAGGAGATCGATCGGGTTCTTCACGTGGCCTTCCGGCTGGCGATGACGCGCCGGCGGCGGCTGACGGTTGTCGACAAGGCCAACGTGCTGGAGACCTCGCGGCTGTGGCGGGAGCGTGCGCAACATGTAGCGAAGGAGTACCCGGAAGTGACGGTCGACTACATGTTCGTGGACAACGCGGCGATGCAGATCATCCGCCAGCCGACGCATTTCGACGTGATCG
>CALUKK010000031.1 GCA_944321205.1 uncultured Alistipes sp. | reverse complement strand
GATCCGGACTGCCTGCTCTTCCCGAACCTGGAGTCGGCCAACGTCTTCTTCAAGAGCACAACGCACCTGTGCGGCGGCGAGCTGGCGGCCATGGTGATGGGCACGAACGTACCGTGCGTGCTGACCTCGCGCGGCGACACAAGCCTCACGAAACTCTACTCGATTGCCCTGGCCTGCCTGGCAGTAAAGCACTAAAGACCTTTGCAGCGGGATAGCTGCACACCCAAACCTGACTGAACCGAGAATCTTATGAGCTACTACATTCTGGCAATAAATCCCGGCTCAACATCCACGAAGGTCGCTCTTTACGAGGAAGAGCGGCCTTTGTTGGATTTGACGCTGCGTCACTCGACCGAGGAGCTGCAACGCTTCACCGATGTCATCGATCAGCTGGACTGGCGTCGGGGATTGATCCTTTCGGCGCTCCGGGAGGCCGATTTTCCACTTCGGAGGCTTTCGGCCGTCATCGGTCGAGGGGGATTGATCCGTCCGATTCCGGCAGGCGTCTACGAGGTGAACTCGCGCATGCGCTACGACCTGCGCAACGCCACGATGAAACACGCCTGCAATCTGGGAGGACTGCTTGCGGCCCAGATCGCCCACATGGCCAAGGTGAAGGCCTACATCGCCGATCCGCCGGTTGTGGACGAGATGGATGACACGGCACGAATCACCGGCATGCCGATGTGCCCCCGCAAGGCGATCTTCCACGCCCTGAATCAGAAGGCCATAGCACGGCTACATTGCGGGAAGACGGGACGCATCTACGAAGAGACGAATCTGATCGTGGCACACATGGGAGGCGGCATCTCGGTTGCGGCACACCGCCGGGGCCGGATCGTGGATGTGAACAACGCCTTGGACGGCGACGGGCCCTTCGCCCCGGACCGGGCAGGAAGCATTCCGTCGAGTGAGTTGATCAAGATCTGCTTTTCGGGACAATACACCAAGGAGGAGTTGTTGAAGTTCGTATCGAGCAAGGGAGGTCTTGTGGCCTACCTGGGGACGAACTCCGTCATTCAGGTCATGGAACGCATTGCGCAGGGTGACCAACGGGCCCGCAAGGTACTGGACGCCATGTGCTACAACATCTCGAAACAGATCGGAGCGATGGCCGCAGTGCTCGGAGGCGAGGTCGAGGGGATCCTGCTGACGGGGGGCATCGCCTATAACGAACCGGTCGTGGAGTACATCCGCAGCCACTGTTCGTTCATTGCCCCCGTCACGGTCTACCCGGGAGAGAACGAGCTCGAGGCGCTGGTACAGAATGCCCTGGTGGTACTGCGGGGCCTTGTCTCACCGAGAATCTATCAATAGCGGAGTCGAAAAGAATTTGTCTTTTTTCTCCCCCCCCTCTCACCTCGAAAACGGATCGTCTACGCCTTGTGGACGATCTGTTTTTTGACGATAGTGCAGACCTCCCGAAACGCCTCAAGCCGGAAGAGCGCCGAGATTCCGCCATATACGGTTATCCCGACAAGGACCTCCACCAGCAGCCGCAGGAGATCATTGCGGGGGATCAGACAGGCCACACCGCGCACGGCAAGCCACATTCCGGCGGAGAGAGCCGCCACGGGCAGCAGTGTCCGAAGCAGACGCCGGAGGGTAAGCGTGGTAAAACGGCGGGCCGCCCAGAAATTGATTCCCATTTCGCAGACCGAAATAAGAACCAGTCCCCAGACTACGGCCATGACGCTGCGGGGGATCGTCAGGGCGAAGACAAGAGTCATCACCCCCTTCTTGAGGATCTCCAGCCGCACGATCAACGGGCCGCGAGACTGGACCTTGAGGATGTTGTAGGCAACCAGCCCCACGGAATAGAAGGCTCCGGAGAGACAGATAACCTCGAAATAGGGAGCCGTGGGAATCCACTCCTCCCCCAGCAGGACGGCGAACAGATCGTGCGCCACGGCCGACATGCCGAGCATGATGGGGAACATGACGTAGGCGACGACCATGACGACCTGGCGGTAGCTTTCGGCAAATTTCGGAGCATCGTCGCGGATGCGGGCCAGAGCCGGGAAGGTGACGGCCTGTACGGCCTGCATTCCGGTCGTCGCGGGCATGTCCTTGATCTTCACGGCCTGGTCAAACGAACCGAGGGTGGCGGGATCATAGAGTTTTCCAAGGAAGAACTGCGGGATCTTGCCGTAGAAATTGGAGATCAGATCGGAGGCCATGAGGCTGAAACTGAAGGGGGCCATCTCCCGCAGAGGTTTCCAGCTGCAACGTCCCCGGGGTCGCCAGTCGCTCAGCCACCACAGCACGACGGCACGCACGACGGCCGCCAGGACCCGTTCGACGACCAGGGCCCAGATTCCCCAACCCGCCAGGGCACAAGCTATGGCGGCCAGTCCCCCGACAAGCGAGGAAAAGAATGTCACCTTCGACAGCAGGGCAAAGCGGAACTGCCGGATGAAGATGGCATTCTGCACCGCACAGAGCGCGCTCAAGGGGATCAACAGGAAAAAGACCGGCGCAATGCGGCCGATCTCGGGCATGCCGTACCAGCGGGCGGTCAGGGGAGCCGACACCACCAGCGCCACATACAGCAGCAGCGCCATCCCGATATTGAAGACGAAGACCGACTTGTAATCCTCCGCCCGGGGGCTCTTGAGCCGGATGAGGCTCTGGGAGAATCCGCCGTCGACGACTACGAGCAACACGGCCAGCAGGGCCGAAGGGATCGAAATGAATCCCAGGATGTCGCGGGTCAGAAGGCGCAGAATCACCAGACGTACGGCCAGCGTGAGAAGCATGGTTCCGATCTTCTCGGCCATGCTCCACGCTACGCCCTGGGCGACCTTCTCTCTGAGCTCTCCGGCCAACGTCTAAGCGTTCTGGTGAGCCGTGATTTCGGCGTTCCGGCGCCGGATGTTCTTCACGTTGGAGATCTCAACGTAGGAGGCGCCGCCGTCGGGACCGAAACTGCCGCCGACGATCGCCATGAGATCCTCGTCATCGAGTTTGCGGTAGTGGTCGATGAACTCCAGCGCATCGACCAGGAAGTGGTAGCGGTCCGAAAGCTCCTGTTTGCGGAGAATGGGCACCACGCCGTACGAGAGGGCCAGAATACGCTGTGCATGGAGCGAATAGCAGACGGCCATGACGGTTTTGCGACCGCGGAAGGCGGCCAGATAACGACCCGTTCGTCCGGTTCTGGTATCGAGGATGACATACTTGATCGGGAGGTTTGTCGAGGCCCGCACGGCCGAACGGGCCAACTGGGCCGTGATCTCGTGATTCACCGAGACCATGTTCATGTCGATCATGGGCTGGAAATGCTCTCCGTCGCGTTCGATAGCCCGGGCCACCCGGGCCATCGTCTCCACCGACTCGACGGGATAGTCTCCCATGGCGGTCTCGTCGCTGAGCATCACGGCATCGACGCGTTCGTAGATGGCGCTGGCCACGTCACTGACCTCGGCACGGGTCGGACGCGGCGACTTGACCATCGAATAGAGCATCTGGGTGGCGATAATAACGGGTCGCTTGGCACAGATGCACTTCTCGACGATGCGCCGCTGGGCATTGGGGATCTCCTCGGCGGGGAGTTCAACCCCCAGATCACCGCGTGCAACCATGATTCCGTACGACGCCTCGATGATCTCGTCGATATTGTCGAGGCCCTCCTGGTTTTCGATCTTGGAGATGATCTTGATCTTGCTGTCGTGGGCATCGAGAATCTCCTGCACGGCCTGCACGTCGCGGGCCGAACGGACAAACGAATGGGCGATGAAGTCGACATCGTTGCGCACGGCCCACTCGATGAACCGACGATCCTTCTCCGTGACGGAGGGGAGATTGATCGAGACACCGGGGACGTTGACGCTCTTGCGGGAGCGCATGGCCCCGCCGACCACGAATTCACACTCCAGCTCCTGCTCGTTTTTTCCGAGAACGCGGATTTCGAGCTCTCCATCGGCAATCAGCATGCGGGCCCCCACGGGAATATCGCGGACGATCGTGGGGACATTCATGTAGACGACTTTGCGTGTGGTGAGATCCGAGCCGTCGGAGCCCCGCACAACGATGCGGTCTCCGGGTCGGTAGTTGATGCTGTTTCCGTATTCATCGGCGATCGTCGTCACCCGGATTTCGGGGCCTTTGGTGTCGATCATGATCGGAATGGCGGGGTTGACCCGATGTACGGTTTCAACGATCTTCGTGGCACCCTCTTCGGAGACGTGTGCGGAGTTCACGCGGACGACATCCATTCCGGCATCGAAAAGTTTCTGTACGAACTCTTCGGTACAGCGGAAATCCGACATGGTGGCGACGATCTTGGTTTTTTTCATGCGATACATAGCGGCAAAATATTATGCGGTTATGGACAAGCGATTCTCAACTAACGGATCGGCTGCAGCAGCGCCTCGACGCCGAGGCGGTAGGAGTCCAGACCGAATCCCATGATCGACCCCCGGGCCACGGGAGCGAGCATCGACGTGTGCCGGAACTCTTCGCGGGCAAGGATCGAGGAGATGTGGACCTCGACGACGGGAACCTGCACGGCAGCTACGGCATCCCGCAACGCAACCGACGTATGGGTATACCCCCCGGCATTGAGGACCACACCGTCGTAGCGGCCGTCGGCCTGCTGGATCGTGTCGATGAGCACCCCTTCGTGATTCGATTGCAGATAGTCGAATTCGACGGCGGGATAACGCCTCTTGAGCTCCTCGAAGAAGCTTTCGAAGGTTCGGGAGCCGTAAACACCGGGATCGCGTCGTCCCTGCAGATTGAGATTCGGACCGTTGAGAATCAATATTTTCATATGGTGTCAGGTTATCTATCCGGGCTTCGTGCCTCAGGACGTGCATTTCGGAGACAAAGGTAGTCATTTTCACCGAAAAAACGGTATCTTTGCCCCACAGCCACATCAAAAACATGACCGAGTTCGGATTCATCGAGCAGATACGCCGTCTTTTCGCCTCGCTTCCCGACCAGGGATTCGAGGGTATCGGCGATGACTGCGCCGTTTTGCCGCTTGCAGGCGACGAAGCGCTGGTCTTCACCTCGGACCTGCTGACCGAAGGGGTGCATTTTCTGCGCCACGCCACGACAGCCCGGGAATTGGGAGGCAAATCCCTTGCCGTAAATTTGAGCGACATTGCCGCCATGGGGGTAAGTCCCGTTGCGACGCTGTTGTCGATCGCCCTTCCGCAGGATGCCACCCAACAGTGGGCGCTGGAGTTCATGGAGGGCTACCGCCAGGTTGCGGAGCGTTATGCCACACCGCTGATCGGGGGCGATACGACGCGTTCCGAAGCGGGGATCACGATCAACGTCACGGCAATCGGACGCGGACCTGTGTCCCATCTCAAGCGACGCCGTGATGCACGTCCGGGCGACCGGATCTTCGTAACGGGAGAGCTGGGAGGTTCGGGGGCCGGACTTCGGGAGATTCTGGCCGGGCATCTTGACACGCCGCTGGCCGCTCTTCACCGCAATCCCGTTCCGCAGGTCGATGAAGGACGATGGCTCGGAGCCCGGCACGAGGTTCATGCGATGATGGATCTTTCGGACGGTCTGGCCTCGGATCTGCGACACATTCTCGATCTTTCGCACACCGGAGCGGAGATCGATCTCGAAAGCATTCCGGTGGCTGCCGGTGCGGATCTGCAAACCGCAGCCTGTGGAGGTGAGGACTATAAACTGCTGCTTACGGCCGAGGCATCCGCCGCGGAGCGACTGGCCGCGGAGTTCCGGATACGATTCGGCACCCCGCTCTACCCCATCGGACGCATCACCGCCCAGGAGGGTCTTGTCTGGTTGCGGGCCGGACAACCCGAAGCGCTCGACTGGCGGGGATTCTCCCATTATTGACCATTCCCTGCTTATTGACACCGCTCCCTGCTTATTGACCGATCTCCGCTTATATTGACCACTCTCTGCGAAGGCCTTGAACCTTGTGCGATTGTCCGCGGTCAGGTTCTTCCTGCACCCGACTCCACCCCGGCCGCCCCGGTCTTATAAATGGGCAGGCCCCGCTCCATCGTGGAGAAGGGCCCGCTTAAATCTACTCTTCCAGGATGTAGACATGCTCGTCGCGCCGCTGCAGATGGTAATGTTCCCGGGCATACTCCTCGAGATAGTCATCGTAACGCAGCCGCTCCAGCAAGGTGCTGTCCTGGGCGATCTTGTCCACATAATAGCCGTATTGCCGTTCAAGCTGATTGATCTGGCGTTTGATCTTCACGGCATGCAGGGCATTCTTCCCGATCACGAAAACCGAGAAGACCACAATGATCGCCGTCAGAACGATCCAGAAGCGACGTCCGACCTGAATCTTCATCTACGGGATGTGCATGTACTTGTGCGTCTGGATGGAGATGTTCCAGCGGGGATGCGCCTTGGCATACTCGACCAACAGAGGCATCACCTCCTCCGAACGGCTCCACTCGGGCTGCAGATAGAGCAGGCAACGCCGACGGACCCGAGCAGCATTTCGTTCGGCCCACGCCAGATCCTCCTCCGACTCGATGATCACCTTCAGTTCGTCGGCCCGGCCGTATGCCTCGTCCAGCGGAGGCTGCTGCCGTTTGGGCGAGAGGCACACCCAGTCGAACACCCCGCTGAAGGGGTGCGAGCCCGAAGTCTCGAGGAAGATCTCAAGGCCCTTTTCACGCAGTGCATCGGTCAACACGCCCAGCGGATAGAGCAAGGGCTCCCCTCCCGTGATGACAATGGCCCGGGCCGGACAGGCCGTGGCACGCTCGATAACCGTCCGTACGTCCGTCGGCGGATAGAGTTTCGGATTCCACGTATACTTGGCATCGCACCAGCGGCAACCGACATCACATCCTCCCAAACGGATGAAATAGGCGGGTTTCCCGGCATGGAAACCCTCACCCTGAATCGTATAGAAATCCTCGACGAGAGGCAACAGCCTTCCGCCGTCGAACATTGCGGGATCGATTCTTACAGCCATTACTCCGTCACGACGTAAATATCCTTCAGACTTCGGCCCAACTGATTGTAATCCAAGCCGTAACCGACGATAAACTCATTGCCGATCTCCATGGCGCGATACTTGATCGGACGAGTCTTGCGATAGGAGCCGGGCTTGAAGAAGAGCGTACAAACCTCGATCGAAGCGGGTTTGCGGGCTTCAAGGTCGCGAATCATGTGGTCGATCGACTCCCCCGTATCGACAATATCCTCGACGATGATCACGTGCCGGCCCTCAATCGGCGTGGTCAGGCCGATCAGACTCCGCACCTGTCCCGAGGATTCGGTACCCTCGTAGGAGGACAGTTTGACAAACGAGAGTTCGTTCTGGAACTCGATTTTCTTGATCAGATCGCTCATGAACATGAACGAGCCGTTGAGAATGCCCAGAAACAGCGGGGTCTCCTTGTCGGCATAATCGTGATTGATCCGCTGAGCGACAGCCTCTACGGCCCGGTCGATTTTTGCGGCGGGGATCATGATCTTGAACTTCTTGTCATGAAGCTTTATGATATCCTCCATTGCAGTTCGGGAATTTTTGGGGATTATGGTTTATAATTACGCAAAAATAGCGAATTGCCGCCAAGAAACGAAAGATCGGCGTCATTTTTTTAGGAAAACGGTCCGAACGCCGCGGCACGGGGCAGCGCGACGTTCGGACCGTATCGACATCGGGAGCGGAAGCGGTTCGGAACCGCCCCGAGCGGAAGACTAAACCAGCCCCGAGAATCCCAGGAAAGCCATGGCCAGAATTCCGGCCGTAATCAGGGCGATGGGCACCCCGCGGAAGGCCTTGGGCACCTCCTCGAAGTCCAGCCGCTCGCGAATCCCGGCGAAGAGCACCAGAGCCAGGGCGAAACCCAGAGCCGTAGCAACCGAATAGGTGACGCTTTGCAGCAGGTTGAACTCCTTCTGGATCATGAGGATCGCCACACCCAGCACGGCGCAGTTCGTGGTGATCAGCGGCAGGAAGATTCCCAGCGCCTGATAGAGCGAGGGGGAAACCTTCTTGAGGATGATCTCGACCATCTGCACCAATGCCGCAATGACGAGGATGAAGACGATCGTCTGCATGTACTCGATGTGCAGCGGGACGAGGATATAGGTCTGAATGGGCCAGGCCACAAGGGCCGTAAGAGCCATGACGAAGGTAACGGCGGCACCCATACCCATCGAGGTTTCAACCTTCGACGAG
>CALUKK010000030.1 GCA_944321205.1 uncultured Alistipes sp. | reverse complement strand
GACCCCACGCCGATCACGTCGAGCATCGCCTTGAGGTCCTTTTCGTTGTTGACGCCGATGTGGCGTCCGGAGAATTTGTCGAACATAAAAGGTTTTATGGGTTATGTGTGTTTTGTGTTGTCTGCATTTTCCGATCCCCGGAAGAGCGGGCCGCCGGCCGGCCGCCGGACGTCGCGTGTCGTTTGTCGAAGTTCGGACGCCCGTACCCGTGCCATGCCCCCCCCCTTGCAGGATCATACAAAGGTAAAACAAAAGCGACGGAAGCCCAAAATTTTCCGTCGCTATTTTTGAGGGAAGGGGAGGTGTGCACCGTCCGGCGGTGGGCCGGGGCCGTCCGTCGTCCCCTCGAATCAGTAGGTGAAGGAGCTGCCGCCGATGAATTCGCGCAGAATCGATGTCGGCGGAATCTCCTCCGAAGGTATCGGAATGAAGTTGTCCAGGAACTTCAGCATCCGGCACGCCTCGTCGAACTCCGGAACGGTGTCGGGCACCTCGCGCAGGATCTTCTCGGCGTAGGGACGCAGCACCGAGATCTCGTAGAAGAGCGACGAGTTGAGCATCACGTCGGCATTCTCCTGATAGGGGAAGATGTGCCGCTCCTCGCCGCGACGCACCGAGGCCCAGCGCGAAAGCGTATGCAAGGCATCCGCACCCCGTTGCTTGTAGTCGCGGGTCAGACGCCGCAGCAGGCGGTTGTCCGTCGTGGCGATGCGCGAAAGGTTGTCCATGGCCACCGACGTAAAGCACGAAATGTAGATGCGGAACTTCTTCGAGTCGGGAATCGAGGGGGTCAGCCGCGGATTGAGACCGTGAATCCCCTCGATGATGAGGATCGAGCGTTCGTCGAGCGTCAGCGGCGTGCCGTGCTGCGTGCGGCGTCCGGTGATGAAGTCGTAACGCGGGATGTCGACGCTCTGGCCGGCCATCAGCCGCCGGAGGTGGTCGTTGAACAGGTCGAGGTCAATGGCCTCAAGGGCTTCGTAGTCGTATTCTCCGTTTTCGTCCAGCGGGGTCTTTTCGCGATCGACGAAATAGTCGTCGAGCGAGATCATCACGGGGCGCAATCCCAATACGCCCAGTTGGATGCCGAGCCGTTTGGCCGAGGTGGTCTTGCCGCTTGACGAGGGCCCCGAGATCAGCACCATCCGGATTCCGCGCTCGACGTTGGCCGTGTGGATGGCATCGGCCACCTCGGCGAATTTCCGTTCGTGGAACGCTTCGGCCATCTTGATCATGCCGCCGGCATCGCCCGCCAGCGCCCGGGCGTTGACCGCTCCGATCGTCGGGACACCCATCAGCGTCACCCACGACTGGTACTCCTGGAAGATCGAGAACATCTTCTCCTGCTGGACGTTCTTGTTCAGCCGGTCGGGATCCGTGCGCAAGGGAAGCGCCAGGTAGAAGCCGTTGTAGTAGGGTTCGATGTCGAACAGGTGCAGATAACCCGTCGAGGGGGCCAGCGACCCGTAGAAATAGCCCACCGTATCGTCCAATATATAAAGGTCGCTGTAGAGGCGCGGTCGGGTATCGAGCAGTTCGATCTTGTCCGTGAACCCCTCTTCGGCATAGCGGGCCCGGACCTCGGTGGTGAGCATCCTCCGCCGTTCGATCGGAATATTCCGCTTCACAAGGAGCCGCATCCGTTCGCGAAGTGCCGCGGTCTGGGCCTCGGAGAACTCCTCGATGCCCTCGATTTCGCAGTAGAAGCCGCTCTGGCCCATCGAGTGCCGGATGTGGAGCCGGCGCCCCGGATAGAGATCCTTGACGGCCTTCTGCAACAGAAACCACGCCGTGCGTTGATAGACGCGGATGCCGGCAAACGAGGTGATGTCCACGAAGCGGACCGTCACGGGGGTGTAGATTCGGTAGTTCAACTCCTTGATGCGGTTGTTGACGAAGGCGGCCAGGAAGGGGTGCGCTCCCGGGGTCAGCTTCTCGGCAATCCGCAGCAGCGGGGTTCCCATCTCCACGGAGAGTTTCCCGCCGAGGTTCTCGCAGATGATCTGAATGGTGTCGTTCATCGGAAAAAATTTGCTGTGTCGCAGCCAAAGATAGGAATAATTTGTACTTTTGACAACCGTTTGCCCGAAATGAAAAACAATGTCGTGAATATGAAAAAGATGCTTGAATGGGGCTTGCTGGTTGCGGGGATCGTGCTGGTAGCCTGTTCACCCCGCGAAACGACGATCGTCCTGATGTCCACCAACGACATGCACGCCCGGATTCAGAACTTCCCCCGTCTGGTGTCGGCCGTCGAGGCATGCCGCGATACGGCACGCCTGGTGGTGCTGGTCGACGCCGGGGACCGTTGGACCGGAAACGCCTATGTCGACAAGGCTCCGACGCCCGGTATGCCGATGATAGCCCTGATGAACCGCCTGGGTTACGACGTGGCGACGTTCGGCAACCACGAGTTCGACTTCGGCCAGACCTTCCTCGGACGCATGATCGACAGCATGGACTTCGAGGTGGTCTGCGCCAATCTCATAAGTGACACCTGTGTCTTCCCGCAGCCGGCTCCCTGGACGATTGTCGAGCGGGGCGGTATCCGCATCGGACTGGTCGGCGTGGTGACGAACTACGAAGGTCCGGGACATCCGGCCGGCAATGCCGCCAATTTCGAGGGACTCCGTTTCCCCGATCCCCAGGAGGCGGCCCGCCGCTGTGCGGAAGAGTTGCGCCCGAAGGTTGACCTGCTGGTGCTCGTCTCGCACATGGGTGATGACCGCGATGCCGAACTGCTCGCCACGGAACACCGCTACGATCTGGTCATCGGTGGCCATACCCACGAACTGCGCGATACGCTTGTGGACGGTACGCTGCTTACGCAGACCGGCAAGAATCTGACCAACGTCGGAGCCACGACGATCCGCCTGCGTGGAGACAGGATCGTCGGAATTGACTGCCGCATCCTCCCGCTGGCCGACTATGCTCCCGATTCGCTCTTCCAGGCCGAGGTCGACCGCTACTACGCAGATCCCGAGTTGAACCGTCCGGTCGGTGAGTTCTCCCATTCGGCCAACGGGTGGGGCGTGGCCAACTGGATGGCGGAAGCCGTGGCTGACGAGGCCGATGCCGAGGTGGGCTTCTATCATGTCGGCGGCGTGCGTCTGGACTCGATTCCGGCCGGGGGTATGAGTACGGCCCGCATCTACGACCTTGAACCCTTCGGGACGGAGATCGCCGTGATGCGCATGACACCGGCGCAGATGCGGCAGATGATCCTCTCGAAATACAACGACACCGAAAACCGCAAGGAGTCGCACCGCATCGACCTCATCTCGACGACTCCCTACGAGATCGTCACCGATGCGGCCGACAGTGCCCTCGACGTCCGTTTCCCGCAGTTGCGCGAGGGGCGTGCATATCGCGTGGCCATCAGCGACTACGTCTTCAGGAATTACCGCGATCTGGACTATTCGGACGGGGAGATTACCGGCGTGAAGGTGGCCGACGTGCTGCTCGAGGAGCTGGAGGAGGATTCGCCGCTCGCGCCCGACAACCGCCCGCGTCAGCGCATCGTCCGAAGCGGAACGAAGTAGGACGGAATGGGTGTCGGGAGGTATTGCCGGGGGCACAGGGTGTGGATGTCCGGTGTCGGGACCGCTTGCGATGCGGCAGGCTGTTTGGTGGCTGTTTGGCGGCTGGTCGGTGGCTGGTCGGCGATTGATCGGCAGGCTGTTCGGTGGCGGATCGGCAGGCTGTTCGTCGGTTGGTCGGCCGTGGGGCGGTCGTGGGCGCAGGCTGTCCCGGCGAGTTGTGGCACAAACCGTCTGAAAATCGTCTGAAAAATTTGATTTTCAGCCAAAAAGATGTACCTTTGCAGTCCCGTGTGCGCGTGAAACACCGCGTGTATCCGGGCTATGAACTTTATTATTAACCATTTAACGAGCGATTGTATCGCAAAAACTGTTTCCAACATGGAAGAAGCAAAGAAAGTCGCAAACGAGAATTTCGACTGGAACGCCTTTGAAAACGACCTGGCCGTTTCGGATCAGGACAAGGCCCAGATCACCGAAGCCTATGACAAGACGCTGTCGAACGTCAACGTCGGCGAAGTGGTCGAGGGTACCGTAACCGCCATTACCAAGCGTGAGGTGATGGTCAACATCGGCTACAAGAGCGAGGGCGTGATCCCCGTTTCGGAGTTCCGCTACAACCCCGATCTGAAGGTGGGCGACAAGGTGGAGGTCTATGTCGAGTCGGCCGAGGACAAGAACGGTCAGCTCTCCCTCTCGCACAAGAAGGCCCGTCAGCTCAAGTCGTGGGATCGTGTCAACGAGGCTCTCGAGAAGGACGAAATCATCAAGGGTTACATCAAGTGCCGTACGAAGGGCGGTATGATTGTCGACGTCTTCGGCATCGAGGCCTTCCTCCCCGGCTCGCAGATCGACGTGAAACCCATCCGCGACTATGACGTATATGTCGACAAGACCATGGAGTTCAAGGTTGTCAAGATCAACCAGGAGTTCCGCAACGTCGTCGTTTCGCACAAGGCCCTCATCGAGGCCGAACTCGAGGCTCAGAAGCAGATCATCATGTCGAAGCTCGAAAAGGGCCAGATCCTCGAGGGTACCGTCAAGAACATCACCTCCTATGGTGTCTTTGTCGACCTGGGTGGTGTGGACGGTCTGATTCACATTACCGACCTCTCGTGGGGCCGCGTAAACCATCCCGAGGAGATCGTTTCGCTCGACCAGAAGATCAACGTCGTGATCCTCGACTTCGACGAGGCCAAGAAGCGTATCGCTCTGGGTCTGAAGCAGCTGACCCCGCATCCGTGGGAAGCGCTGGATCCCAACCTCAAGGTCGGCGACAAGGTCAAGGGCCGCGTGGTTGTGATGGCCGATTACGGTGCCTTCGTCGAGATCGCTCCCGGTGTGGAGGGTCTGATCCACGTTTCGGAGATGTCCTGGAGCCAGCACCTGCGTTCGGCTCAGGAGTTCCTGAAGGTCGGCGACGAGGTCGAGGCCGTTATCCTGACCCTCGACCGCGAGGAGCGCAAGATGTCGCTCGGCATCAAACAGCTTACGCCCGATCCCTGGGAGAATATCGAAACCAAATACCCCGTTGGAACGCGTACCACCGCCAAGGTGCGTAACTTTACCAACTTCGGCGTCTTTGTCGAGATCGAAGAGGGTATCGACGGTCTGATCCACATCTCGGATCTGAGCTGGACCAAGAAGATCAAGCATCCGGGAGAGTTTACGCAGGTAGGCGCCGATATCGACGTTGTAGTTCTGGAGATCGACAAGGAGAACCGTCGTCTTTCGCTGGGCCACAAACAACTGGAGGAGAACCCCTGGAATACGTTCGAGACCCAGTTCCCCGTCGACAGCATCCACGAGGGTACGATCACCGAACTTACCGACAAGGGAGCCGTCGTTGCTCTGGGCGAGAATGTCGAGGGCTTCTGCCCGTCGCGTCAGCTCGTCAAGGAGGACGGCACGACCCCGAAGGTGGGTGACAAACTCAACTTCAAGGTTATCGAGTTCTCGAAGGCTTCGCGCCGGATCACCCTGTCGCACCTGCGTACCTACGACGACGCCCGCAAGGAGGCCGTTGCCGCCGAGAAGGCTGAGAAACGTGCCGCTGCCGACGCTACGAAGTCGACCGTGAAGAAGATCAACGCCTCGGTTGAGAAGACGACTCTGGGTGACATCGCCGGTCTGGCCGCTCTGAAGAGTGCCATGGAGGCTGCTGAAGCCCAGGAGGCCAAGGCTGCCGCTGCCAAGAAGGACGAAGAGTAGTCTTCTGGAGGGGAGGGGGATCTGGAGATGCCCGAGTGCCCTTTCCAGGAGGGGGGGGGAAGATTGGGAGACGTCCGAGTACCCTTTCCTGGGGGAGGGATCGAGAGTCGCTCAAGTGCCCTTTCCAGGGGGGGGGAGATCAGGAGACACCTGCGTATCCTTTTCTGAGGTAGGGGAGATGGAAAACCCCGGAAATCCTTTCCCGAATCTGAACGGATGATGAGAGGCGGTGAAAATACGACCTCGATCCGATAAGCAACGCCCGCACACCATGTGTGCGGGCGTTTTTTTGCTTCTCCGTTTGGTAATTGATCCCGAAACCACTATCTTGCCATCCGCTTATTCCAAGATCGAACATGAGTCTGCAAAAAACAATCTGGATCGGAAGCCTGCTCTTCCTGCTTTGGATGATCCCCCTCCGTGATCCGCTGACGGCGGCGCCTCAATATCCCGGCCACGTGCCGCCACCTGTGAATTATGTCAAGGATAACTGGCATGTCTGGTTCCGTGGAAGGATGGTCGATGATGCCGTTCCTTCGTCGTTCGTAGACCTGGGAGAGGGCTATGGAAAAGATCTTTGGCGGGTCTTCTGGTTCGGGCAACCTGTCAAGGAGGCGGATGCCTCCTCGTTCAAAACCCTGGGGAACGGCTATGCCCGTGATACGTGGCGCGTCTTCTGGGAGGGACGACCTGTTGAAGATGCCGATGCCTCGTCGGTCGTGATTCTTGGGGACGGCTATGCCCGTGATTCGTGGCGTGTCTTCTGGTGCGGTCAGCCTGTCGATGATGCCAGTGCCTTGTCGTTCAAACTTCTCGGTGATGGGTATGCCTGTGACCCTTGGCGGGTCTTTTGGTGTGGAAAACCTGTTGATGGAGCCGATGTAAACTCTTTCCGGCTGCTCGGACGTGGCTATGCCCGTGATAGCTGGAAAGTCTGGTTCCGAGGTCGGGAGATCTCCGGAGCTCCGGCATTTGACGGTCAGCCTTGACCCTCCCTCCTCTTCCTTCCTCTTCCTTTTGCCGGGATCCCGGATATGCAAAAAAGGCTTTCCGCATCGCGGAAAGCCTTTTTCTGTGGACCTCGGTTCGCCTTATTCGGCGGCAACCACCGAGAATTTGATCGTTGCCTTGACCTCCTTGTGGAGCCGGGCCGTAGCCTCGTACTCTCCGACGGTCTTGATCGGCTCTACGGTGATCTGCTTGCGATCCAGCGTAATGCCTTTGGCGGCCAGCGCCTCGGCGAGATCCGTAGCGGTTACCGTACCGAAGAGCTTGCCCTCCTCGGCCTTCATCGAAAGCGTCAACGGCAGATTGACGATCGTCTCGGCCAGCGCCTGGGCATCGGCAAGAATCTTGGCGTCTTTGTGAGCCCGCTGCTTCAGATTCTCGGCCAGCACCTTCTTTGCCGAAGCCGTGGCAGCTTTGGCAAGGCCTTGAGGAATCAGGTAGTTGTTTGCATATCCGGGTTTTACGTCCACGATGTCGTTTGCGTATCCCAGTTTCTCGATATCTTTGATCAGAATTACCTCCATGATTGTCCTCCTTTAAATTATTTCATGCAATCGGTTACGAAGGGCAGGATGGCCAGGTGGCGAGCACGTTTCACGGCCTGGGCGACCTTCTTCTGGAACTTCTGCGAGGTTCCGGTCAGGCGGCGGGGCAGAATCTTGCCCTGCTCGTTGAGGAACTTCTTGAGGAACTCACCGTCCTTGTAGTCTACATACTTGATGCCGAGCTTCTTGAAACGGCAGTATTTCTTCTTTTTAACGTCGACCGATACGGGGTTGAGGTAACGGATTTCCGACTGAGCCTTGTTTTCCTGTGCCATGGTTTACTCCTCCTGTTTGTTAGCAAGTTTAGCACGACGCTTCT
>CALUKK010000029.1 GCA_944321205.1 uncultured Alistipes sp. | reverse complement strand
TCTGCTCGAAATAGGGCCGGTGACCGCGGCGGAGAAGCGTCGCTCCGGGTTTCCCGAAGTTCCCGACCAGATAGCCGTCACCCAGCAGCCGTTGCAGCACGGCCGGATACGAGTCGTGTTCCCGGTCCCGGATTCCCGAGCCGTAGGTGATGCTGTTGCCGATGCAGGCGACACGGACGGGCGCATGGTCGGCACCCCGGGCCTGCAGCAGCGGCAGCGCAAACAGTACGGTCAGCAACAGCGTTTTAAACGTGCGGAGCCTCATGGCATGTCATCCGTTGAGGGTTTCAGGAAGAGCAGTTGGGCGAGCAGCGCCAGCAGCGTCACGACGCCGAGTGTGGCGAAGGCTACGCCCAGTTGCCCGCCGTCGGCCCACTTTCCGAGCAGAATCGTACATCCCGCCCCGGAGAGCACGCCGATCATGTTCATGATGCCGTAGGCCGTTGCCCGCAGGCGCGAGGAGACGAACTGACACAGAATCGGCATGTTGTTCGTGTCCCACATGCCGTATCCTATTCCGAAGAAGAGTCCGGCCCCCACGGCGCAGATCATGCCTTTGCCCAATCCGACGAGGATGAGGGCCGGGATCATCATGGCCAGACCGATGACGCTCGTGTAGACTCTGCCGCGCAGGTTGCGGCGTACCCACCGGTCGGAAAGCGGACCTCCGATCAGCACGCCCAGGAACGACGATACGGCGATCGTGATCGTGGAGATCGGGCCTGCGGCCGACATCGGTACGTCGAGACTCTCGGCAAAGAGGGTCGGGAGCCAGTTCTTCGTGCCCCAGCCGGGAAGCGATACGGAGGCGAAGAAGAAGAGAATGACCCAGAACGAAAAGTTCGAGAGGATCATGGAGAACCCCTTCAGGAAGGGAATGCGGGTCGTTTGCCGAATCTCGCCGCTGACGGGTTGAGGCGAGTTTTTCCGCTCCCGGAGCAGGAGGATCAGAACAACGGCATAGACCATGCCGATGATTCCGAAACCGTGGAAGGTCTCCTGCCAGGAGTGGTTTTCGGCGATCGTGGCGCCGAATCCGCCCAGAGCCTGTCCCAGATAGAGTCCCGTCATGTGGATGCCGATTGCGAAGCTGCGGGAGCGTCCCGTGTGGTAGTCGGCGATCAGCGACAGGGCCGCCGGGATGTAGAGCGCCTCACTGACGCCCATCAGAGCCCGCAGCCAGTAGAGTTGGCTGAAGGTGGAGCAGTAACCCATCAGGAAGGTGACCAGCGACCACACCAGCAGCGAAACGACGATGAGCCATTTGCGGCTTATGCGGTCGGCCACGGCGCCCGCAAAGGGGCTCACGAAGCCGTAGATCCACAGAAAGACCGCCATCAGACGTCCGAAATTCATGGCCGTGGTCAATTCTGCGATGTCGATCTGCATGGCCTCCTTCATCGTGGAGAGCATCTGCCGGTCCATGTAGTTCAGCAGCGCCACGACCCACAGCAGGGCGACGACGACCCACGGGTAGATCTTGCTATTGAAGAGTTGTTTTTTCATGTTTTCCATAGAGTGACATTTTCCAGATTTTCGGGCTGCGGACCCGGGGTTTGATCTCTCCGCCCACGAGGAATCTCATCCCGCGGTGGAAGGCGGAGGCGGCACCCGCCAGGGCACAGCGTCCCGAATAACCGACCTCCTGCCAGGTTTCGTCCGCAAAGGAGAAATACCAGATCCGGCGGTTGAATCGATAATGGGCCGGCGGCATCGAAAGGTAGGCTTCGGCCTCCTCCCCGGAGGCTTTCAATCCCGCTTCGAAGCATTCGGGATTCACGCCTCCCGTAACCAGGAAGCCTTGTGTGTCGGGTTCGAAGGGGGTGGCTCCGGTGAAGGTCGTGCCGGCGGGAACCGGTGTTGTCTTAGTCCAGCGTCCGCTCTCCAGATCGAAGCGGTAGCCGTTCGGGATGCATCGCCCCGTGAGGGGATCGAACCCGCCCCAGAGATAGACGGCTTTCGGCGTTGCGACCAGAACCGGCTGTACCATGCGTTCCGGAAGCCGGGCCAGCTCCCGCCAGCGTGCCCCCGTGCGGAGGTCGCAGACCAGCAGCGATTCGTTCACCCCCTGAGATGTGAGACCTCCGGCCAGGTAGAGCCGTTCGGCGGATGTCGCCGCGCCGGCCTGCTCGACCTCGAACGGCAGCGAAGGAAGTGGCGTGATACGGGCCTTGTCGCGTTTTACGCTGAGGGCGAAGACCTCTTTCGAGGGTCCCTTCTCATTGGCACCGCCGGCCACGATCAGCCGTCCGTTGCACGCGTAACCGGCAGCATGGGCCAGTTTCGAGGGGAGTTTCCCGACATGCCGCCACGTTGCATCCCCCTTCTCCCAGGTCCAGATATCGTCGAGGAAGATCTTTTTCGACTCCCGGGCCAACGGATCTGCCGGGAAGTTGGCACCTCCGGCCACGATCAATCGCCCGTCGACAAATCCACAGCAGGGGGCCGATACGCCGCGGGCATAATCCCCCTCCTCGGCAATCTCGGGAAGAGCCTCGAAACGAACCTCTTCGGGGATCACCCGCACGAGGTCCGTCAGCTTGACGGCCTGGAAGAGCAGTTGAGAGACGCTGCTTTCGTAGAGGATTCCGATGTGTTCCGCGTCGATTTGCGTCAGACACGAGTACCCCCAGTTCTCTTCGGCATCCAGCAACAACGCATTCTCCGGCAACCAGGTGTATCCGTCATCAAGACTGGCCCGGATCGTCATGCTGTGTCGGCCCTTTTTCGTGGCGGGATTCGAGAAGAGCAGCAGGTCCCGGCCCAGGACGTTGCGCTCGGCCGGGATGCTCAGCAGGCTGGCCATGCAGACCGGCTCGATCAACTCCCCCGAGGAGGGGTGTTGGCGCCAGGTGCGTCCCAGATCGGTGGTGATGCTCACGGCCCGTCCGGTTTTGCGGTTGTCGCGCATGTTGAGCATCAACGATCCGTCGGGCAGTTCGGCAACCTGCGATTCGGTGGTATTCGTCCGGGCCGGGGTGTGGAAGTGCCAGGTTTCCCCGTGATCCCGGCTGTAAATGATGCCGGCACAGGGGATGCGGTCCGCTCCGATGAACTGGATCGGGAAGACAAGCGTTCCGTCCGACATGCAGATCCCGCGTCCCGGACCCTGAAGGGTCAGGAACCATTCCGGATGTTTGATCTGTCGGGTGATGTTGCGCGGCGCCGACCAGCTCCGGCCGTCGTCCCGGCTCGAGGTCAGCATCAGCTGGGCCGTCTGCCCGGGTTCGAGACCATTCCCGACGGAGGTCCAGGCGCGATCCCCGCCGCATCCGTGTGTCCAGACCGCCAGGATGAAGATCTCGCCGCTTCGGGTGTCCACGAGGACCGAAGGATCGCCGATTCCGTTCTGGGATTGCGGAAGCCCGCCCCATTGGCCCATGTCCATGGCGATACGCATGGGTTCCCAGGTCACGCCGCCGTCGGTGCTGCGGCTGACTCCGACATCGATGTCGTTTTGCAGGTCGAGGCTCGACACATGCCGGACATCATATACGCCGATCAGGGATCCGTCGTTGGTTGTCACCAATCCCGGAATCCGGTAGGCATAGACTCCGTCGTCGCCGTGCTGGCGGACGCTTACGCCCAGGCGCGAGTGTCCGGCACCTTGCTGTTCGAAGGGTGTGTTGAGCCCGTTGACCGAGATCCGCTCGACCCGTAGCGCGAAGGGCCGGGCGAGCTCCCCGAGCGTGCGGGGTGCGATTTCGAGACTCACATGGAAGAAGTTGCGCCCCTTGACGAGCGCCTTGCCCACCGGGATCCGGAAGGACGGCTCCGTCGGATGAACGACCTGCAGCAGGTTTCCGAATCCTTCGTCGGCACAGAGCATCTGTCCGCCGCCCAGCCGTTTCCCCATCTCCTTGAGCACGTAGGAGGTCGTCCGCGAGCGGATGGCCGACAGCGTGCCCGTATAGACCAGACGGGCGGAACGAAGCGTGGCAAGGTCGAGATCCGTCACCGCGAGATCGATCCGGTCGAGCGTATCCGTTCCGTCCGACTCGATGCAGATCTCCGTGACGATGCCGTATTCGCGGCCGGTCACGACCGGAATCCCGGGAGTGAAGATCTCCACCCCCGGGTTCCCGGCCCGTGCCGCCAGTCCGAGATACAGAAGAACGATCGATGCAAAGAACTGTTTCACGGCTCCGGCAACGATTACTTGTAGGCTTGGTTCTGCTCAACGAGCGGATCCTTCGAGAGAACTCCCGAATCGATGGGCCACAACAGCCGCTGTTCGTCCCCGTTGACGAGCTCCAGGGCATACTTTCCGCCGAGCATCCGCCGGATATCGTACCAGCGTTTGTTCTCGGCGACGAACTCCGCACTCCGCTCGTGGAGAATAGCCTCTTCGGCCGCCTTCTTGTCCGTATAGACGAACGGATGGTCCGTTCCGAAGGCACGCTTGCGCACCAGGTCGATCCACTTCTTCGTTTCGGCCGGTTCGTCGAGTTCGTTGCAGATCTCGGCCAGCATGAGCACCACGTCCATGTAGCGGTAGACCGGCACGTCGTTCGTATACTGTACCTTGCCGTTGCTTACCTCGCCGAGGAACTTCCGAAGACTCCGGCCCGCCGGATCGAGTTCGTCGTCCGTATTCTTGAGGTAGAATTGCAGGAACGTGGCGTCCCGACGCGTATCCCCCTCCTCGAACGAATCGTAGAACGCCTGCGAATATTCGTAGCGCATGTATCCGCTGCCGATGTTGAGGACGTTGCCGAGCTTGTTGCCCTGAGCATCGAAGTATTTCGTGAAGATGGCGATGTTGTAGGTGAAGTTGACGAAATAGTTGGTGCTTTCGTTCAGCATGTAGCGTGCCGCGAAGATCGTTTCGGGGTTGGAATCCTTGTTCGTCGGCGAGAAGGCGTCGATAAACGTGGCGTTGTAGCTGTAATGCGGTTCAACCTCCTCGAGAGCTGTTTTCGCCTCCCGCAGGTCCCCTTCGGGATCCGGTGAGAAGACCGCACTCCCTCCGATGGGTTTCACCTTGGCACCCCAGAGGTAGATCTCGGCCTTCAGACATTGCGACGCCGCCTTGTTCCAGTAGCAGTTCGCCCCGTTGTAGTTGCCGTACTCCAGGTCGGCGTACATGTCGCACGAGGTGTCGATGTCGTTGCGGATGAAGTTCCAGGTCTCCTGTTCGCTGGCTCGTTTCTTGTTGAGCGTGGTCAGGTCGCCCGTCTGCAGGACGTCGGGCTTGTCGCAGAGCGGAACCCCGCCCCACGTACGCAGCAGGTGGAAATAGTAGTAGGCACGCAGTCCGTAGAGTTGCCCGAGATAGGTCTTCCGGGTCGTCTCCTGCAGAAAGTCGCATTCGCCGGAGATCTTTTCGATGGCGTGGTTGATCTGATAGATGTCCATGTAGAAGTCACCCCAGTTGGTCAGGCAGGGGTTCGACACCGAAAGGTTGTTGTTGACGGCCTCGATGTTCGAGGCGGCCTCTCCGGTCGAGGTGATGGACTCCGTGGAGAGCGTGCCGCCGCGCAGCTCACCCATGACCATGATGGTCTCCATCTTCTCCTTGAGCCGGTAGTGAAGCCCGATCATGAAGCGTTCGCACTGCTCTTCGGTGTTCCAGTAGTTGTTGATCGAATACTGGTCGATAGGACCCAGTTCCAAGGCGTTGCAGGCCCCCATGAGCAGGCCGGAGAGTGCCAGTATGATGTTTCGAAAGGTTTTCATAGTCGATTCGTCTAAACGGTCGTTTGATTAGAAGGTAGCCTGGATTCCGAAAAGAACCGTCCTCGGGATTCCGTATCCGCTTTCGTCGTCCGCACCGTATTCGGGGCTGTAAAGCGACGATTTGGTCAGATAGAAGAGATTCTGTCCCGTCACGGAGAGCGTGAGCCGCTTCATGCGTATGGCCTTGCTGATCCGTTCGGGCAAGGTGTAGCTCAGCGTGATGTCCCGGGCGCAGAGGTAGCTGCAATCGTCATAGAAGATGTCGCTGACGCGATAGTTGTTCCGGTATTTGTTGTCGGCATACATCAGGATCGGATATTTGGCGTCCGGATACTGTTCCGACCAGGTGTCCTTGCTCTCCTTGATGGTGTTGAAGGTTCCCTGGAAGAGACCCATGTACCACCGCTTGCGCGAATTGACGGCCACGTAATCCAGGGCATAGTCGAATTTCGCATAAAGCTCGAGACCCTTCCAGCTGACCGAGAAGTTCACTCCGCCGATCCAGTGGGGAATCAGATTACCCATGTAGACCCGGTCGTACTGGTCGATCACCTGGTCTCCGTTGACGTCGTAGAAGACCGCATCGCCCGGTTGGAGCAGTTGTCCTTTCTGCTGCTCTTCGGCCGTGAGCGTAGCCCAGATTCCGGGGCCGTAGATCGTACCGCCGGCCGGCGTGATGTCCTTGTACCAGGCGTACCGTTCGAGATCCTTGTTGCTGCGGATGATGTCCGTCATGCGGAAGGCGTAGGCCGCGCCGTACTCCTGACCCTCCTGTTTGCCGCCGACCCAGATCAGCTCTCCGGTGTGGGGGTCGTAGACCTGTTCGCCGCCCTGGCGGTTGTTTTCATTCCCGTTGTCGGGCAGCTGGAGGATCTTCGACCGCATGTAGGTTGCATTCACACCCATGCGGATCGACCAGTCCTTGCTCTGATAGAGCGTGGCGTCGACTTCGAGTTCCAGACCGCGGTTGCGGACCTTGCCGTTGTTGGTGTACTGCGACCCCACACCGCTCGAACTCGGATAGGGTACCGTGGCCAGCAGATCGGACGTAACCTTGTTGTAGATGCCTGCCGAGACGCTCAGCCGGTTCCAGAACACCGCCTCGACGGCCAGATCCACCGAGGTGGTCTTCTCCCAGGTCAGATCCGGATAGGGCAGCTTGTTGATCAGAATGCCGTACGTGCCGTTGTAGTTGCCCGTCTTGCCGTAGTTGCCTTGCAGGTCGTAGGCCCCCGAGAGGATGTTCACGTTTCCGTTCTGTCCGAATCCGGCGCGGAGCTTGAGGCTCGAAAGCCACCGGGAGGTGTCGCTCATGAAATCCTCCTTGTGGATGTTCCATGCGGCGCTGATGCCCGGGAAGAAACCCCACTTGTTGTTCACCAGTTTCGAATAACCGTCGTAGCGTGCCGAGAACGAAGCCAGGTATTTGCCCTTGTAGTCGTACATGACGTTGCCGAAGAACGACATGCTGCGTTCGCGGACGTGCGTCGAGTTCATCGAGATTTTGGTGATGTTCGCCTCTTCGGTCTTGTCGAAATAACCCAGACTGATGAAGTCGTCGGAGTCGGCACCCTGTCCGTAGACGTTGAATCCGAAATTGTACTTGTCATAGAATTCGTATCCGGCAATGACGTTCAGATTGTGGTCGTTCCATGAGTTCTCGTATCCCAGGATGGCGTTGTAGGTCTGCGTCACGCCCCGGGCATAGCTGTCCGAACGTCCGCGGTCCTCGTTCCAGATGCCGGGTTTGGAGAGATAGGCCTTGTTCGACTTCTCGACCTCGGTCATGTTCATGTAGAGCATGCCGTTGAGCTTCAGGGACAGATGCTTCGTGAGGTTGAACTTCAGGCCCTGGTTGAAGGTGAAGCGGTAGTTGGTGTGACGGCGGTAGAAGAAGTCCTGGGCGGCGTCCCAGTTTCCGTTCTCCCAGTTGGTCGTGCAGATGATCTCTTCGCCGTCGGGGTTGTACCGGCGCATGGTCGGGGGCGCGGAGTACATGATACCGAAGAAGTTCTTCTCTCCGCCGCTGATGTAGTCCGAGACCCCGAGCTTGTCGGACTGGCTGAAGTTGAACGACGAGGTGGATTCGAGCCACGGCGTGATCTTGTAGGATCCGTTTCCGAGCATCGAGATGCGCTTGTACTCCGAGATCACCGGGAAACCCTGTTCGTCGTAATATCCGACACTGGCGTAATATTTGCCGCGGTCGTTGCCGCCCGACGCCGAAACGTTGTAGTCCTGCGTGATCGCCACGTCGCGGACCGAAACGTCCCGGGAGGAGAATTCGTTGTAGATGATCGTCTTGCCCGTGATCGGGTCGATCATGCTCTTGTATCCCTGGTCGAGCAGGAAGGCGTTCTCATCCGTGAGGAACATCGTGCTGTAAACACCCTCCGACGAGGCATTTCCATCCGCCGCATAGACGTTTCCCGTTCCGTAGGGGCCCGGAGCCGAGAGCGAGGCCGTATTGCCCGAGCGGTATGCCGCCAGACGCAGGTAGTAGAGATAGTCGTCGGCGTCGAGGAACTCCGAGGTGTTGCGCAGGTAACTCAGACCCACCTTGGCCTTGAACGAGATTTCGGACATGCCCCGTTTTCCCTGCTTGGTCGTCACCAGCACCACGCCGGCATTGGCCTTGGCACCGTAGAGAGCCGTTGCTGCGGCATCCTTGAGGATCTCGATCGATTCGATGTCGTTGCTGTTGATGTCCGAGAGGTCCGGTTTCTGGATCCCGTCGATCACATACAGGGGAGTTCCGCTGCCGTCGAGGGCGGCACCGCCGCGGATGACGATCGAGGGGGCCGAACCGGGCTGTCCGGTTGTCGTGGAGATGCGCGTACCCGTGACGCTGCCCGAGAGGGCCTGGAGGACGTTGCTGTGGGCACCGCGCTCCAGAACGTCGCTTGAAACCTTCGAGATGGCGGCCGTCAGCTTGTCCTTCGTTACGGTCTGACCGTATCCGGTGACGATCACCTCGTTGATGTTGAGCGAATCCTCCTGCAGGGTGACGTCCAGTTGCGAACGGTTCCCGGGGGTGAGATCCTGGGCGATGTATCCCAGACAACTGAAGGTGAGCGTGGCATCGGTCGATCCCACGATGAGGGCGTATGCTCCGTCGCTGTCGGAGATGACGCCGTTGGTCGTACCCTTTTCGATGACGGCCACACCCGCCAGCGGATTCCCGGCCGAATCGACGATCCGACCCGAGATGCGAATCTGTTCCTTGGCCGAGGCGTCGACAATCGCGAACAGACACAAGATCGAGAATGCGACGGCTATCAATCGCATGATATTTTTCATAGTCGTATGTGCTTTATTATTCGAACCAGTAGTCGTAATCCGTAACCTCTTTGGGACAGATGATCAGATCGAGCCGCATCCATCCGGCCGGGCGTTGGGCATTGAGCGTAAAACCCGCTTCGGGTCCCGCCTCGAAGACGATGGCCAGACTTCCGTCCTGAAGCAGTGTCATGTCGGAGTAACCGGCAGCCAGCGTATAGAGTTCCTGTTTGCGGGACCAGCTGCTTCCGCCGACGGCGCTTCGGAAGAGTGTCAGACCGCTTCGGTTGTCGTTGGTTTCGGTTCTTACGCCGCCTTTCGGACCGCAGTAGAAGACCATGTTCCCGCCGGTACCCAGCACACTGGCCTGGCAGCCGCCCGATACGACCGGCAGCGAGGCATCGACCATGGCCGGAGACCAGCTTTCGCCGCCGTCGACCGAGGTGGTCGTGTAACGCGACTCACCCTGTCGCAGATTCAGATAGAGACGGTCGATTCCCGCTTCGGCGATCTGGCTTTCGGCGCCGTTCGTCGAGGAGCCGTAGTGCCATGTCTTGCCGTGGTCGTCCGAATAGATGACATAGCCCCTGTTGCTTTTGCCGTTGTTCTGGCGGGTGATTACCACCAGCCGTCCGGCATATTTCCCTTCGCGGATGGCGATTCCGTGTCCGGGCCCGAATCCGCCGCTGTACAGCCCCGGCACGATGATTTCATCCGAGACATCGCGCGGCGCGCTCCATGTAACCCCGTTGTCGGTCGACGAGATTCTGAATGCGCGGTTCTTGGTGGCATCCGTGTCGAGTTCGTTCCAGCGGGTGCAGAATACGAAGATCTCTCCGGTCTGCGGGTCCACAACGGGCGTGGGATCCATATAGGCGAAATCGCCGCTGTTGATGCTTCCCGTCAGATTCTGGGCCGTGCTCCAGTTTTTGCCGTTGTCGGTGCTGCGGCGCACGACGACATCGGTGTAGCTTTTGTCGCGCCACGACTCGTGCCGCCATTCACAGAAGAGCAGCAACGAACCGTCGTTTGCCGTCACGATCGAGGGAATACGCCAGACGTCGGCGTTGTTGGCCGCCTGGCAGACCGTCGTTCGGGAGACGTTGTCCAGGCCGACGCTTCCGGCGGTGCCTTCGGGTCCGAGGTCGGGCATCAGAGGGGTGATTACCTCCGGGCGTGTGATCTCCTCCGAGCACGAAACCGCCAGTATCGGAAAACACGAAAGACTGAGTATGAGGTTCAATCCAATCAAGTAGTTTTTCATGGTCATTTCTTTTGGGTTGCAAGAATTTCGTCGTAGAGCCGGGTTGCGAGAAGCATCATTCTCGGGATGTGGAACGGCCCTTTGAAAAGATTGCCCTTGGCGGGTTGAGCGACACTGCCGTCCCGGTGCAGGTATCCGTACCACTCTCCGAAAACGGGATCGGGGAAGGCTCCGAAGGCATATTCGTAAGCCCGGCGGTGCATTTGCAGATACTTCTCGTCGCCCGTTGCCTGCCAGGCATTGAGTGCGGCGAGGATCGTCTCGCACTGGGGCCACCAGAACTTCATGTCCTGGGAATAGTCCTGGGGCGGGAAGTGCTTGCAGTCGCGGAAGTTGATCATGCCGCCGTAGGTGTCGTCCCAACCCCAGTCCCAGGCCCAGTCGATGATCGTGGTGCCCATTTCGACCAGTTCGGGATTCCACCCGCGTTTCTTGGCGATGTCGAGGATGAACCATCCCGTCTCCATGCAGTGCCCGGGATTGATCGTGCGGCCGATTCCCGTGTCGAGGAATTCGCCCTGCGGACCGACGCACTCCAGAATGGTACGGTATTCGTGATTCATGAAGTAGCGTTTCAGTTCGTCGATCGAGCGGTCGATCTGCGCCTCCAGGGCGGGGTCGTTGCTGACCTGTCCGACGACGTTTGCCACGTTGATGAGCAGCATGGTGATCGAGTGGCCGCGGGCCTCGAACCGATATTTCGGTTCGAGGAATCCGGGCGTTTGCAGCATGTCGAGTGTTCGTTTGAAGAGATCGAGGGCCTTTTGGGCGTAACCGTGGTCTCCGGAGGCCAGGGCGTATTCGGCCATGGCCATTGCGGCGAAGCACTCCGAGAAGACGTAGCGTCGTTTCTGAACCGGCTCACCGGTTGCCGTGACGGAGAAGAACATGTGCCCGTCCACGTCGAAGCAGTGGCGCTCGAGAAAGTCGATCGTCGATTTTGCGGCTGCGAGCCACTCCGGGTGGGTGCGGTCGGACAGATAGGCCCGGGCGGCGATGTAGCCGAAGCGGCCCTGGAACCAGACCGATTTGGTCGGATCCATCAGTGAACCGTCGCGGTCGAGGCAGGTATAGATGCCTCCGTTGCGGGTGTCGAGGCCGTGTTCCATCCAGAAGGGGAGAATCTCCTCGACCAGATCCGTTGCGCAGCGCTCCCGGCACTTTTTCAGATAATTCAGATTTTCTTCGGTCATGGTTCCAATCATTTGATTTTTTCACAGCGTACGTTGTGTCCGTAGGAGGCATAGCCGCCCTCCATCGAGACGAAGTTGTTCCAGTCGAAGTGCATTCGACATGCCTGGAAACTGTTGCCCGAGGACATCATCGTTGTCGTCCAGAAGTATCCGTAGGATCCTGCTCTGGTCAGAAGGAAAGAGCCCTTTTCATCCATGAAAAATATGGCTCCTCCGGCCGGCAGCTTTGCAATCTCCTGGTCATCATTGCAATAAACCTGAAGTGCGGCTTTGTCGTTCCGGTATGTACCTACGTTCAGAATGTGATGGGTTAGGTTAGCCAATCTTCCACCTGTCAAAGTGGATGTGACACCCGTCATGGCATAGGGGTTCATTACCCGGTATCCGGGAGGACACGGGTCATAGATGGTCTTGTGCCCGAGATCGTTGGTTTCGATACCGCTGATCGGAAGTCCCCACAGGTCGTGGGCCGTCTCCTCCATCCAGAAGTTGTTGTCGACTCCCGAGACAAAGGCCATCGGGTATTTGGCAATGTCGGCCCGGGCGATCTTCTGATCCACATGGGTCCAGGCTGCAGCCGACGAGAACGACGAGGCTTTGGTCATGGCGCCCAGTTCCTGATTCCGGCTGTCGTAGGTCGGAGCGGCCACGCGGCTGATTTCGGAAGAGTTGTCGGCTCCGATGAAGGGATCCTTGCGGCCCCATTGATAATGCAGACCGTGGGATTCGTTGGTCTCGGATTCGCCGAAGTCGGCCGTAGTCAGAGCCCCGAGGTTCCGGTCCATCAGAACGGGATCCCGGTAGTTCGAATATTGTGCGGCGTCGGCATGTACCGTCCAGGTCTGGAGATGGGCCTCGAGGTCGGCATCCGTCACCCAGATATGCCAGCTCCAGAGAATGTCTCCGGTGGCTCCGGCTCCGCTATAAACGGCGATTACCGCATTCCCGACAGTCAAAGTCCCCCCCCCGGCTTCGCCGTTGAGCGTAAAGTAGACGTATCCGTTGCGCAGTTTGATGTTGCTGAGCAGATCGGGAGACGTCTGCCAGAGAATCTGTGCGGATTTCGGGTCGAGCGCCGTCGGCGTTATACCCGGAGCTATTCCGTCGTTGGTAGTGTATCCCGGGACGGCCGGGGTCGTATAGCCGTTGCCCATCACCGTGGCGGGGAACTTGTAGGTGACGCCCGGTTCGGATGCCACGTAGCAGTTGGCCGTCTCGCGGACTCCGTTCTTGCGGCTCAGATCGACGGCGTTGTCATCGACGATCGTGGCGTCGAATCCGTCGATATCCAATGTGGTCGAGGCCGTCAGTTGATGGGTCCCCTTCAACAGCAGGTTCCCCTCCTCTTCACTGGCAAGGGTGATCTCGAACGAACAGGAGACGTTCATCTCCTGACCCGGGGCCCCAAGCATGTAGGCGTGCACGCTCTCCTCCAGCGAAAGACTCGGAAGATTGATCGTCACCTTGGGAGAGGCTTCCGAGGTGATCTTGTATGCCTCGGTTGCCAGATCGAAGGTGTAGTTGCCGGCCAGGGCCTTGTCGGCCGGAGCCTCGATCGCGATCTGCTCAAGGGTCCATCCGGAGGTATATTTCGAGGTCTGGATTCCGATGTCGACGGGCGAGAGCATCGACTTCATCCGGACCTCCACGGGGGTATTTACCGCCGTGGGTGTCGTCTCCACAACCCCGTAGGTCAGGTTGTAGCGATCGAGGTGATCCATCGACGAGCCGGTCTGCGCGTAGGTTGCCGGCAGCGTCCCCTGGATTACGGATGTCGTATTGGCCTCGTTGTAGGGCGTGTAGAGCGAAAAACGATGGGTTCCTTCACCCCAGGTCAGATCCGTATAGAACAGGGCCGTTTCGCTTCCGGCGGATGCTGCGGCGATGGTGAGTTTCTGGTTGCTCGAACCGGTCTGTTCGCAGAACATGCCGATTTGACTGTCTGCTTCCCAGATCGACAGCGTACCGTCGTTTTGCTCGGCCGAGCATGCGAATGAGATGCGATTCGTGCCGGGCGTCGAGAAGTCCTGCTTGAGCGACTCTTTGCCACAGGAGCCCGCCAGCAGCAGGGTCAGGACTGCAAGAAGGTGGAATTTGTCATGCATGGTCAATGGTTTTAGGAGAATCGTATGTCAGAATTGGTTGCATCGTTCGAAGAATCCGATCGAGTCCAGCTCCTGTTTCATGGCGGCCTCTTCGTCGTCGGTCATGTTCCGGAACGGAATCCGGTTGGGCCCGAGGTCGAATCCGATGAGTTTCATGATGCGCTTGCCGCCGACGATGTTGCCGCGGTATTTGCAGATCACGTTGATGACGGCCTGTGCGAAGTTCTGTTTTTCGCGGGCGGTCTCCAGATCGCCACGCTGCCAGGCCTCGATGATGCCGGTGAGTTCGCGTCCGTTGTAGTTGGTCGTGCCTCCGATTCCGCCTTCGGTTCCTTGCGTGAGGCTCGGGAGGATCGTCTCGTCCTGGCCGTGGAGCATGTCGTATTTACCGTTCTTGTAGAGGCGGCACTGGTTGTATTCGTAGAGACTCTCGTAGGTGTATTTGATGCCTGCGAAGTTGGGAATGCGTCCGTCAACGGCCTTCAGCAGATCGACCATCGGCAGGTAGGCGCCGTTGAATGCCGGGATGTGATAGTAGTAGAAGGGCAGGCCGGGGGCGGCTGCGGCGATTGTTTCGCAATAGGCCACCAGCTCTTCGATCCGTGCGATCTTCGGAAACGGAGGGGCCATGGCTCCGATCCCCCAGGCTCCGATTTCGGCGGCATGGGCGGCCAGATGGACGCTTTCGCGCAGACAGCAGCTTCCGACGTGAACAATGACCTTGAAACCGGCCGGTGCGGCCTGAATCCATTTTTCCGCCAGCAGCATCCGCTCTTCGGGCGTCAACATGTAACCCTCACCGGAGGAGCCGTTGATGAACACACCCTTCAGTCCGTTTTTCGCCAGCATGGCGGCGTAGGCCGGAATCGGGTCGGGATTCACATCTCCGTTTGCCAGCATCGGGGTAAACGGAGCGTCGATCAATCCTTTGATTTTTTCCATGGTGCAATGATTTTTATATATTTTATGAATAAGGTTCTTTTCTGTTTGGAGAACTGTATGGAATACCTTCGCAACAAATGTAATTATTTATTTCGAATAAATCATACATATTTTTGTTTTTTCTGCAAATAAATCGCTACTTTTGCTCCGAAAAGGTGAAATATGTCATATCTAAACAGGTAAACAGGCAATTTTATTTTGCGCAGATATTGTTAAAATATTTTAATATATAGCCTGCCGTTTAAAAAACAAGACACGTGTGTAGCTGAAAACGCTACTTTTTTGTACATTTGTAAGAAAAAAACCAATGACGAATCCCAAAAAAGAGAATCAGGAGATCTCACTGGTGGAACAGACCCAGCATCGGATTCTCGAATATATCGCAGAGAAGAAATATGCCTTCAATTCGGTGCTGCCCAAGGAGAATGAAATGGCCGATATTCTGGGCGTGAGCCGGGTTGTCATCCGGGAGGCTTACAGCGGATTGCGGACGTTGGGATTTCTGGAGACGAAACGGAAAAAAGGGACCATTTTCGTGGCCCCGAAGGTTTTCGGCATTCTGAAGTATGTCGTCATGTCGGGATTCCTGGATGATCAGTCCGTCGAGGATCTCTACGAGCTGCGCATCATGCTTGAAATCGGTATGGCCGATTATGTGGTGGCCAACCGTACGGAGAGTAAGATCGCGTTGTTGGAGGAGCTTGTCGAGCAGGAGGAGCAGTCGACCGATCCCCAGTTGCTCAAACAACTGGATATCCGCTTCCACAGTATTCTCTATGGGATGTCCGGGAACAAGAGCCTGCAATATTTCCAGCACCTGCTGAGCAAACTCTTTGCGCTGTATACGCCCCGATCCGCAAACTGGAAGGTGCACGAAATGATGACGCACCGGACGTTGGTCGAGATTCTGAAGATGGGGCGTCCCGACCTGTTCCGCTCGGCCATGCGCATCCATCTCGAATATCAGTTTCTCAACCAGGAGCGGAACCTGGCGGCCCTGAAACAAAAGTCGGAATAACCCCTCCCCGGATCTCGGGGGTATCAGGGGTGTCAATAATCGTCGAGATTGCGTCTGTGCAGAATATCCATGTGCACGTAGTTGTTATGACGCGGAGGCGTGATCCCCTTTATAATATAATCGGTAAAACTGGTCAGAGCCAGGTATGATTGCATGGGGATATGTCTTGTTACGAGATATTCGACATGCCCTTCGCGCAGACTGGCCAGATTCCGGTCCAGGTCATCGAATCCAACGACAATCCGGTTCGGATCGGGATTCCTTCTGAGATAATCGTCGATCAGAAATACACGAGAATTGGTCATGGCTATGTGTCGGACCTCGGGATGTGCCGTGAAGAACTCCTTGAGCGTCTGATAGGTCGACTGCGCATCTTCGGGAGAAATGAACAACGTGTGGATCTTGCAGTGGGGATAGTTCTCTTCGATGTAGTCGAGAAAACCGTGGCGACGCGGCGCATTCGGGTCCGCCTTGTGTTTGGAATCTCGGATCAGTCGGATCAATGCGATATCTTTCACATCACAGCGTGTGGTCAGCAGGAAGGCTCCGAGAGCTCCGCTTTTATAGGGATCCACCCCGTAGTACAGCAGATAATTCAGTTCGTCAACCTTGTTGTCTACGAAGGCATAGGGGATGTTCAGGGATTCGAGTCGTTGTGCAAACTGGATGACAGCCTCTTTGAAAACGGCATTCATGACGACTCCGGATGGATGCATTTCAAGGATTCGCTCGCAACAGCGCAGGTAAGATTCGAGGTCGGTCTGGTCGTAGAGTTCGAATTCGAGCCGGAGATTATAGCCAGAAATGGCCCGAGCCCCTTTGATGAAACCTTCGTAGATTTTTTCCCAGTATTCCCCTTCCCGGAATTGGGGGATGAGGCAGGCGATTGTATATTCGCGTTTGGAGGCCAGCGAAGAGGCGTTCTGGTTGGGAGTATATCCGAGTTCGGCAATGACCTTTTGTACCTTCTCTATCGTATTTTGAGACACGCGCCCGCGCTTGTATACAACTCGGTCCACTGTTCCTCGTGATACTTTTGCCCGTTTGGCTACATCGAAGATCGTAATCTGGTCACTACTCCTTTTACTCATTATTCAACTTGTTCAAGCTTGTTCCCATTTATCATGTGTGACAACTGTGTTACAAAGATACATTTTTTTTGAGTTTTTGGGTGGACGGTTATAAAAAATGTCTATATTTGCAATTGCGGGCGCGTGCACGCAACTTTGAAGTTCGATGAAAACATATACGTTTAATTAAATATGGTATGAGTAAAATTACTATTATTGGAGCAGGAATGATGGGGTCGGCTCTTGCATTTCCTGCTGCGGAAAACGGGAATGAGGTCCATCTTGTGGGAACATGCCTCGACGATGAGATTATCGACGGGTATTTCCGGACGGGCCGTCATGAAAAGTTCTGTCGCCCGTTTCCCGCCAATGTGACGTTTCATTATTTCAAGGAGTGGAAAGAGGTGGTGAAAGGTTCGGATTTCGTCATCGGGGGAGTCTCTTCATTCGGGGTGGATTGGTTCCTGGAGGAGATTCTCACGCAGCTGGATCCGGACATACCGGTTCTTTCCGTGACCAAAGGCCTTCGGGCTACGGCCGACGGCTCGCTTCTCTCCTATCCGGGATACTGGGAGAGTGAACTGGCCAAACGGGGAATTCATCGGGATATTTGTGCCATCGGAGGTCCGTGTACCTCGTATGAACTGGTCTTCATGGATCCTTCGGAGGTGGCTTTTTGCGGTAAGGACAACGAGGCCCTTCGAATGATGAAAAAGGCCATGCAGCGTCCCTATTATCACATTTCGTTGACCAATGACGTGATCGGTCTCGAAAGTGCCGTAGCCTTGAAGAACGCCTACGCCATGGCCGTGACGCTGGCTGTCGGCCTCAATATCCGGTGGCATGGAGAACAGGAGCCTCAGCACTATAATTCCCAGGCCGGCACGTTTACCCAGGCCGTTCGCGAGACGCATGCCTTGATGCTTCTGCAGGGAGGCGAATTCGAATCGGAGTGCATCGGACTGGGAGATCTCTATGTAACGATTTTCAGCGGTCGTACACGCCGTTGTGGAGTTCTGATGGGCAAGGGTCTGGATTACGATCAGGTGACGGAGGCGTTGGCGGGCATTACGCTTGAGAGCCTGGTAATCACCCGCGTGATGGGTGAGGCCATTCGGCGCAAGGCCGAACTTGGATTGGTCGACCTGAAGGATTTCCCGTTACTCATGCATATTGTCGATATTCTTGATCACGGCAAGGCTGATGCCGATCTTCCGTGGGAGGCATTTACCTATGAACATTTGAATTAATCGGACATGAAGAATCGCCACACATTCCGGTATTGGCAATGGCGGGTCATCATCTCTTCGATGGTGGGTTACTCGATGTTCTATTTCGTCCGCAAGAATTTTTCGTTCGCCATGCCGGCCCTCGGAGACGAATATGGCATTACCAACACGAGCTTTGGCGTTATTTTGTCGATCGTCGGGCTGGTGTATGGAGTGTCGAAGTTCGTGAACGGCATTCTTGCCGATCGGACCAATGCCCGATGGCATCTGGCTATCGGGTTGTCGGCGTGTGTGGTCTTGAACTTCCTGTTCGGGTGGAGCGATACCCTGAGTACCTTCATTACGGGAAAGACGCAGGGTCCTGATTTTGTCGGAACCTTGGTGACGGTCATGGCCGTATTGCTCATTCTGAACAATGTATTTCAAGGGTGTGGTTTCGCTCCTTGCAATCACTTGTTGGCACACTGGATTCATCCCGATGAATTGGCGACCAAAACGGCGGTCTGGAATACCTCGCATTCGGTCGGAGCGGCTCTGGTTTCGATTCTTTGCGGTTATGTGATCGTATTGTTCGGAGACTGGCGGTGGTGTTTCTGGATTCCGGCAGGCATTGCGGCGGTGGGAGTGTTGTTTATTATCGTGAGCCTGCGCGATACGCCGCAGTCTGTGGGTTTGCCCGAATTGGCGGATACCCGTACGGAACTCGATGGAGATGACAGTCGGAAGGCTTTCCGGGCATTTGTCCGGAAGAAGGTATTCCGCAATCCCGTCATTTGGGTGCTTGCCGTGACGGATCTTTTTGTCTACATCGTCCGATTTGCCGTTTTGGACTGGGGTCCCACCTTTCTGCAGAACCGTCCCGAATCACTCTCCCCGCAACTGTCCGGATGGACGATTGCAATCTTCGAGGTAGCGGGGTGTGCCGGGATGCTTTGTGCCGGATGGTGCTCGGATCGGCTTTTCGGAGGTAAAACTCATCGGATGTGTGCCGTAGAACTCTTTCTGGTGGCATTGTGCCTCCTTGTATTGCATTTGTTGCCCGATACGGTCAGCTCCATGACGGTATTGGTGTTGTTGGCCATGGCGGGTTTTTTCCTCTATGGACCTCAGGCCCTGCTGGCCGTGACGGCAACAAAACAGGCAACCAAACACGCGGCATCTTCGGCCGTGGGACTGATCGGTGTGATGAGCTATGCCTCGGTGATCTTTACCGGGGTGGGGCTTGGCTGGTATTCGGACCATTTCGGTTGGAATTCGCTCTTCATTCTGATGTCAGGAGTCGCTCTTGTCGGTGGAATCGTCGTTGCGACGTTATGGAATATCCGCAATGACGGTTATATACACGGTGAATGATTTTCATTCCTACTTTTCAGGCCTCGGATTTCTTTCAGAAACAGTAATCTTGATGATCCGTGGAATACAAGGCAATAAAAGAACAAGAATTTAAGAAGCTGTTTAAATTTTATTCAAAAATAATTTTATGGCAGCGATATGCATCATGGCTTCGTGCGTATCGGCCCTGTATTCATAGTCAATGGTCAGTCTCCTGAAGTTCTCGAGCCATGAGAAAG
>CALUKK010000028.1 GCA_944321205.1 uncultured Alistipes sp. | reverse complement strand
CCGGGGAACGATCTGGATCGGGACTCAGGACGGTTTGCGCCAGTACAAGGGTCGGGACCGGTTGAGCGAAAGTTACCGTCCGTATCCTGCCGACCGGGATCCGCAGGCCAACGAGATTTCGGCATTGAGCGGGAAGAGCGAGAGTGAGTTGTGGGTCGGGACCCGGAACGGACATTTTGCCTCGTTTGCGATTAAAAGCCGGCAATTCACATACTATCCGACGGAATTCGAGTTGGGTCGTATTCATGAGATTTTCGACTATTCGGAGCGGGAGTTGCTTGTCGGGAGCGACAACGGGCTGTTTTATTTTGACCGATACAGCCATCGGTGGCGGCGATCCGGGGATGAGTTGGGTCGGGAGAGCATCTACGACTGTTTCAGGGATCGGGAAGGAGGCTTGTGGATCGGGACCTATTTCAGTGGGGTGAACTACCTCTCCCCGAAGCACGGAGAGATCGAATGGTACCACGACGACAAGACACCGGGGAGTTTGAGCGGGAATGCGGTGAGTCAATTCTGCGAGGATCCTTCGGGGAATATGTGGATCGCCACCGAGAACGGCGGGCTGAACTATTTCGATACGAAGAGCCGACGCTTCACGAGCTATGCGGATCGGAGTTACACCAACCTTCATGCGCTCTATCTGGAAGGGGACGATCTGTGGATCGGGACCTTTTCCCGGGGTCTGGACATTCTGAACGTGCGGACGGGTCGGATCCGGCGATACCGGATGGATCTTTCGGACAGCACCTCTCTTCCGAACGACCATGTGTATACGATCTGTCGCACGCGGGATGGTACGATGTACGTGGGGACCCTGGGTGGCTTGTGCCGCTACGATCCTGCGGGGGATCATTTTCTGCGGGAGCGGGCTTTGGGTCAATCCTTCGTGTTCGACATGGCGGAGGATTCGGAGGGGAATCTGTGGGTTGCGACCAAGGGTCGGGGACTGTGGCGTCGGAGGCCGGCGGGGTCGTGGCAACAGCTCCGGACATCGGGCAGCCAGAGTGAGCGATTCAACCGGATCTATATCGACGAGGATTCGACGGTATGGATCTGTTCCGAGGATCGAGGCATCTACCGTTACGACCGATCGGGGGATTCGTTGGTGAACTACTCCTCGCAGCAGCATCTTCCGCGGTGCACCTACTACGGGATCATCGACGACGGGAACGGTTCGTTGTGGTTGTCATCGAATTCCGGGATCGTCCGTTATCGTCCGGATTCCATGACGGTCCAGACATACACCATTGAGAACGGGTTGCAGAGCAACCAGTTCAATTACAAATCCTCGATGAAGTCGAGCGACGGGAAATTCTGGTTTGGAGGGATCAACGGATTCAACTGTTTCTATCCACAGGATCTGACGGTGAATACGGTTTTGCCGAACGTGGAGATATCGTCCGTCACGATGCCGTTGTCGGACACGCTGGATGCCAGTCGGAGGATCATGGTGGGTTCGAGGATCAGCATACCACACGCCACGCCGTATTTCACGATCAATTTCGAGAGTCTGAGTTTTGTGGCTCCGGGCCAGAATCTGTATGCGTGGAAGATCCAGGAGCTGCACCGGGAGTGGAACTATACTCGATCGCCGAATGTATCGCTGACGGGTTTGTCAGCCGGGCGTTACCATTTTCTGGTCAAGGGGAGCAACAACGACGGATACTGGAGTGAGCGGGTTGCGGAGTTGGAGGTGACGGTCGAACCGGCCCCTCTTCTCACGGTCTGGGCAAAACTTCTCTATGGGGTTCTGGGGGTGATGATTCTGTGGATTCTGTTCCGCCGCTGGAACCGGATCGAGACGGAGCGGAAGAAGCAGGAGCTGACCCGACAGAAGATGGAGTTTTTCACGCAGGTGGCCCACGAGATCAAGACGTCGGTCACCCTCATCAGTGCCCCTTTGGAGCGCATCGTGCGGGATCGGGGAGCGGAGGCTGGCGAGGACTCCAATTTGTCGGTCATGAAGAAGAACGTGGATCGGCTGCTGGATCTGGTACGACAGTTTCTGGATTTTCGGAAGATCGACAAGAACGGTTACAGTCTTGCGTTCAGCAGGACCGACATGCGGGGTTTGGTAGAGACGGTTCTGGAGCGGTTCCGGGGGTTGAATCAGGACATTACGGTAGAGTCGGATCTTCCGGACGGTCCGATGATCTACAATGTGAATCCGGAGGCGATGGTCAAGATTCTGAGCAATTTGCTGTCGAATGCCTACCGATATGCGCGCAAGCGCATTACCGTACGTCTGTCACCGGATCGGCACAAGGGAGGTTTTGTCTTGTCGGTTCAGGATGATGGGGACGGTATCCGGCCGGAGTTTCGGGAGCGGATCTTCGAGCCGTTTTACCAGGCGTCTCCGGTTGCCGGGAATGGTTTCGGCATCGGGCTGAGTGTCGTCCGGCTATTGTCCGAGAAGCATGGGGGGACGGTTCGTGTCAACCGTCAGTATACGGATGGTTGCGAGATGGATGTTTACATTCCGTCGATCGCGGGCCGTACGGAGCATCCGGATCCGGTCATGAGCTATGAGGACCGGGATTCTGAGCGGCACCATGAGTGGAGTATTCTGCTTGTAGAGGATCGGGAAGATCTGCGGAAATACCTGGCATCGGAGTTGTCCGACACATACGATGTTTATACGGCCGGGAATGGTTCCGAGGCTCTGACGCTTCTTGGGGGGCGGTCTGTGGATCTGATCATCAGCGATATCATGATGCCGGAGATGGATGGTTTCGGGTTGTTGGCGGCGATTCGGGGGAATGAGGAGTTGAGCTATCTGCCGTTCATTCTGCTGTCGGCGCTGGATACCGTAGAATCCAAGATCAGGGGGTTGGATGGGGGCGCTGACGCATACATTGAGAAGCCTTTCACGATCAACCATCTGCGGGCTACGGTGAGCAATCTGTTTGCGGGGCGGAAGCGTATATTCCACCATTTTGCGACCGATCCGGAGTTTCGATATGACCGGGGCGGTATGAAGGCCACGGAGACAGAGTGGCTGGAGCGAGTTGACGGGATCATACGGAGCAACCTCACCAACGAAGCGTTCAGTATCGACATGTTGGCGGAGGAGATGGCGGTGAGTCGCTCCGTGCTGCACCGCAGGATCAAGGGTATAACGGGCACGACGCCGAATGATTATATCAAGATTTTCCGGTTGAAGACGGCCGCTACGATGCTTCGGGAGGGGCAATACCGGGTGAATGAGATTTGTGATCTAGTTGGTTTTTACAATCGTTCCTATTTTGCGAAATGTTTTTATGAGCAGTTCGGGATCCACCCGAAGGATTATCCGAAGGGGCAGGTTACCCGCTCTCGATAGGAATTCATGTTGTCATTAATAAAAGGAGAGAGGAAGAAAATGAAGACACACAGCGACACTTATCAACAGGAAGGTCAACTTTCGTGGGAAGCGGCGGGACCAGGGGTCCAGCGACAGGTCATGGGATATGATAGCCGTCTGATGCAGGTAAAGGTGAAGTTTGAACGGGGGGCAAAGGGGCTTGCACATGCTCATCGGCATAGCCAGGCGACCTATGTTGCCAGCGGGAAGTTTGAGGTTACGATCGGCGGAGCGAGCCGGATTCTGGAGGCTGGGGACGGATACTACGTATCGCCGGAAGAGGTTCATGGCTGCGTATGCCTGGAGTCCGGGATTTTGATAGATACGTTTTCTCCCTATCGGGAAGATTTTCTGCATGAGTGACGTCAGAGCCCGATAGCCGGGGGCGGGCCCGGGCAATCGGTTCAAGCCGCCGAAAAGCTAAGGTCGACCATTAGGGTCGACCTTAGCTTTATCGGCAGAGGCTCTGAGGATTCACATATCGGAGGGCGTCAATCCTCCTCCTTGTTACTGGATTTTTAGTATTGATTATCAATATTTAATGCCAATTCCAGATATTAGATATCAAATCTATTTCTAAGAAACTGCATGGGGTATTGGAATCATCCTTTTCAGAATACAAAATTCTACCATTAAAATCCGCCAAAACTTGAGATGCATAAATTCCGGAAAAAGCTTTGTCTCGACCCATCAAGACAGGAACAGTATGCAGGGACAAACAGTCTTTGATATTATTACTTTTTCTATTATAAGGACATGCCGTATATCTTAAGTGACCATTTATACTACCATGGTGTGATATTGCATAATAATGTGTACAAGTCATATATGGAAAACATTTTGTTACATCCATTAATTTCCATCCATCTTGTTCCAGATCTCCTGGAAACACGAAATATGATTGATTATCAAACCGTATATTATAAACGCTTGAAATGTTATTTGGAGACAATCTTATGTCGAAGGACCCAATATCGGGATATAGTATTCGTATGTTTTTATTGCTATTGTGACTGAACGGTTCTACTATCCGCACACCAAGTCTATTTAAGTTTGCTAATAAGTTATTATAGTTATGACTTGCTATGCGATATTTTAGATTAACATAAACAACGGTTTGGTTATCAATTAATTTATTGTTTATGTAATAATTGATTCCGGAATAATGATCGTAATGGGGATGAGTTAACATTACAACATCTATATGAATGGGATCAATCAGATGGAACTTTTGTTTAATATGCTTTAAACAATCATCAATGTTTGCACGATAATAGCGATGTGAGACAAAGTCATAATCAGAACAGTCAACCATCCATATATGTACCTTGTTATTAGCTATGAAAACTATCAATGAATGGTTCCCATGTCCTACATTTATGTGATATGTATATAATATTGAGATATTATCGTATATGTTTTGTGGCGCCTCTTTTTGTGTTTGTATCAAGTTTTCAGTCAGTTCTTCATAGCGCATTCTAATCTGTGACACACGAAAGTCGTCATTGGCAATCTGATACTCTTCGTTACTAAACGCATACACATATGTACCATCTCGAATAACTTCTTTCCACTTCGGATTAACCGGCTTTCTGACATACCATTTGAGATCCCTATTTGCTGATTCCCATTTTTTGATATTTTCAGGAATATATTGTAATAAGGCTATCGTGCTTTCTTCAAACTGCTTGACGCTCTCTATATAATATAAATGTTTCATAACTTCACGGAAATTATTAATTGCATATAGTAAAAATAATCAAAGTTCATCAATGTATCAATAATTTATTGTGAAGATTGACTGTCTTGAGTTGGAATAGTTTTACAAAGAAAAGCGATTTAAATAAAAAACAAGTAAATCTATGGTAGAGAAGAGAGTCTATACCCCGGTTTTTCGTCGGAAGGTCGTCAAGGTCTACTACACCGGTTACAAATCCCATGTTGATATTGGCAAGAAATTCAATACCAGTATCGGCAATGTCAGCCGCAGATCTCGGCTATATCGATATAAATTTCTGGGAGTATTGTCCGTCATTCGAAATATTTTCGGTAACGCAAAACCGCCTGTCCGCGAGGGAGAGGGGCTGAAAACTCCTCCGGAGTCGTTGTTTTTTCCGGACTCTCCGTGCCAAGACCGATTTTCAGACAATTCGGGATTTTCGGTGGCTTCGCGCGAAATTTACATCTTGAAGCCCCGTTTTTATGAGTCTTGCCGCGCACAAAAAACGGGGAAAATCCTGCAATTTTCCCCGATAAGCGATAATATATCGCGAATAAAACGGCCGATGGGAGTTTGTTCCCGTAAAGTCGTGTCATGAAACGGTACACCCTAAAATCATTTTGCAACCTCTTTTTTTACGGCAATCTATTCCCGCGAGCATCGTAATATTCAACCGTCCCGTACTGTTCCAGAGTTCCTCGCAAGGCTGCGGCATCGCCGGTTATGTAGATATGGCACTTGAAGGGGTTGATATACTTGCGCGATGCTTTCATGACATCCTCGCGCGTCACCGCCTGCAACCGGTCGGCATACCGAGCCAGATAATCGTCCGGAAGACCGTATTGCTCCCGCAAGAGCCCGAAGCCTATGATGGCCGGGGAGTTCAGCCGGGACATCGATCGGGCATAATCCCCGATCTTTCCGTTCAGGGCAATCTCGAAGGTCTGCTCGCTCGGCAATTCGTTACGCATGCGCAGCATCTCGAACAAGATGTTCTCCAACGCATACGCGGTCTCGGCGGTTCGCACCATGACGATCGTATTGCAGCTGCCACCCGTAACATCCAGTCCCAGATTGTTGTTGGCTCCGTAGCTCAACCCCTTTTCCAGGCGGATATTCCGGTTGAGATTGCTCATGTAGCCGGCCCCGTAGACCTGGTTCATGATCTCCAGTACGGGCTCGTTGTCGCTGTATGGATACGCATCGCCCAGGGGCCAGGAGACAACGACCCGCGACTGTACGGCTCCGGGTTTGTCAACAACATAGATCCGGCGGGAATCGGGATAATTCGTCTCATACTCCTTTTTAAATGTCGGCGTCTCCACGGCAGGACCTCTCTTCCATCCTTTGAAATAACGGCAAACAAAGCGATTGGCCTCTTCAGTCGTAAAGTCGCCGATCAACATGCACGAAGCATTGTTCGGATTCACATAACGTCTGAAATAGCCCTCAACGGCCTTCGAATCGATTTCCCGATACCCCGCCTCGGACTCCTCCTTCGGCGTCTTCGGATTCAGTTCCCGGGCAAATCGCAACGAATCCATCAGATATCCCATGACATTATCCGAGATCGATTTTTTATGCGGAGCCTTTTTCCGGCTCAGCGCCTCGATCTTCGCGGCAACCAGCGAATCGACCAGTCGGGAATCGAAACTCGGAGCGGTATAGTAGGCCGCAGCAACCGGCATGAGCCGATCGGCATGCTCTTTCATTCCGGCACATACCAGAGTCCGCGGTGAAATCGAAATCGTCGCCGCATAGTATTTTTCAATATGCGAAACCTCCGCTGCGCTGTATTTCCGATTCCCGGCAGACTGCAGGCCCCCCAGAATATCCCGGAGCTCCGGCTCCTGCTCGTCAAATACGGACGGGAGATTCGCATCTATGCTGATCCGGAACTTCGGATAATCCGCCCTCCGAACCAGAAAGACCTTCAATCCGTTGTCGGCGACGAACGAATGGAATTCTCCGATCCGAATCGGTTTCGGCCGATCGGGCGCCGGCTTCACATCGGGATCGATTTGCCCGAAAACCGACACATGAAATCCTGCGACAAACCCCAACGCCGCAATTTTGAAACAATTTGCAAGTCTCATGGTTTCTACTCTGTTTTCTTCGGATTAAGCAACAGTATTTTCCGGTTGTCGCGGGTGAAATATTGCCCCGCAACGCGCCGGATATCCTCGTTCGTGATGCCGTCATACTCGTCGAGAAGCCGGTTCACGCGCGAGGCATCTCCGCGCTCCAGGTAGTTGAACGCAAGCATCTCACCCAGGAAATTGACATCGTAGTACATGTCCACATATCCACTCTGATAGGAGATCCTCATCCGCGAAAGATCATCCGCGGAGATGCCGTGTGCGGCGATGTGATCCATCTCCCGCTGCACGGCCTCGGCTACGACCCGGTAATCGAGCGAATCGGCCAGCGAGGCGCGAATCCAGATCGATCCCGCAAGTTCATACTGTTCGGGCGTGGCCGTAATGCGCGAAATGCCCGGGAGTTCGGTCTTGAGACGTTCGAGCGGGGAATCCGTATCCATGCCGAGGTAGGAGACCAGCAGATCCGCAATCAGAGCATCACGCGAGGTCTCCGGGGCCGTTGCATAGGAGATGAACATGTGGGGTCGGGAAAGTCCCTCGATCTGCATCTCCCGGAATCCAGACCAGGGGCCGGAGGCGTTGAACAGCGGCGGCTGAACAACGGGAGCGCCCGCCGGGATGCGGTCGAAATAGGCATGAACGTACTTCATGCAATCATCCGGATCCACATCTCCCGTCACCACAAGACAGGCATTGCCCGGAACGTAATAGGCCTTGAAAAAGCGGGTGACATCCGCGAGCGATGCGGCGTTCAGATGCTCCATCGAACCGATGACGGGCCACCCGTAGACATAGTCCCCGTATTCGAAGGCCTGCATGTACTGGGGAGCGCGGCCCAACGGCGTTGTATCGTACCGTTGGCGACTCTCCTCCTTGACCACCTCCCGTTCGCGATCCAGACCGCTCTGCGAAATGATCGGATGCAACATCCGTTCCGACTCGATCCACAATCCGAGTTTGTATTGGTGCGTCGGGAGTATCGTGTAGTAGAACGTCCGGTCGGCCGAGGTGCTTGCGTTGCTGTATCCTCCGGCAGCCGCCATGTAGACCTCCATCTGTCCTTCGGGAATATTTCCTGTTCCGTGAAAGAGCAGATGCTCGAACAAATGGGCGAAGCCGGTCCGGTCGGACGGTTCGTTTTTGCTCCCGACGTGATACATCATCCCCACATTGACGATGGGAGAGGTGGTATCCGGAGAGATGATCACATGCAGCCCGTTGTCCAGATCATATTCATACAACGGCGCCTGGGGACGCTTTACGGACTCTCTCCCGAATGCGGCCGCCGCACAGGACAGAACCGCACCCAGCACACAAACAATGCAACGTATCTTCGCTTTCATCTTCTTGTCTTGGGTTCCGATCACCTAAAACGGACTGGCAATGTAGGTCACGGCCATGTCGTCCGGAATCAAAATATTGAAATCGGCCCGATTGTCGGTCTCGGGATCGAAGTGCATGCAGTCCTTTGTCCGACAGACCGATACCGTCTTGTAGCGGACCCCGGGCCGGTAATAATCCAGGTAATAGCAGATGCTCGTATGGTTGGCCGAATGAAACTCCCCGTTGAAATGGAAAAAGAACTGTCCGGGCGTCAGATGCTGCAGAATGAAGTAGGCCATCGTCGCATCCTTGATAGCCTGGGCCTTGACCAGATTGGAGGGTTTGCTGCCCTGCATCGGACCGCGAGACGTCTTGCCCTCACGCTGCTGTCGCTCGAACTCCTCGTCCGTCGGGAATACCGATGCCATCTTGGCGTATACGGGCTGCGAGAGATCGAAATGAACGGGCAGAGGCGGCAGATAGCTCTTCGCCTGGGCGCTGAGCGAGTCCAGGTATTCGATTCCCTTCTTGTAGACCAGTCGTGCATAGCGTCGCGGGATGTTGGTGCACACGAAAGGCAGCCCCTGCGATTTGACATATTGAAGAATGGGCTTGTAATCGGTCGTGAAATTCGGCCAGAGCTTGCTGCTCTCCGTATAGGAGGCACCGTCCACGAGTTTCTGGATCAGCATCTCGTCCATCAGCAGCTGGTTGTCCGTCTCCCACATCTCCGCACCTACGACCAGCCACTCGCCCTTCAGCGCATGGAAACTCTTCACCAGCGACAACTCCAACCAATGCGATATGGGGTCGTTATGCTGCTCTCCGAACAGACAGACATCGGCCTCCGACAAGGCCTGAACCATTTGCGAATAGGTCACTCTGTTTCCCTGCCTGTCGTAAATCACATAGGCCGGAAAATCGTTCCGATACGTTGCATCCGACTCTTTCGGAGTGGAAGCCTTACTCTTTGTCCCGGCCTGAACCAGACCCGCCGTCCAGACCATCACCACCAACAAAAATAACTTTCTCATCATTGAGTATGCTTGACATTAGAAACTATATACGAACTGAAGCATGACACTCCCGTAATTATCCGTAAGGGCATAGCGGGCCTCCTCGCGATAGAGGCCATAGGAGACGGGCTTCCACAGGGCTCCTGTCAGCAGCACTTCACCGCGGTTTTTGCGTCCCATGCGGAACTCCGCGCCCAGCTCCGCCTCCACCTGTGCGGCATCGGACGTAAGATAGGCCAGAACGGGACGTGCGATCTGAAGCGTATACAGGTTGTCGGCCGCGGCTTTAGGCGTATGGTCGGCACTCAGATTCGACTTGTAGCGTCCGCCCACGCGGCAATATCCCGACCACGACTCCCTGCGGACAAGGCTCAGATCCACCCCCAGTCCAGCCACCAGATCCGCACGATAGATGCTGTGTCCATACGAAATGTCGTCCTGTTGCGTCGTCTCGAGACGGACTTCCGCATCGAGACTTTGCAGGAGTCCCCGCTTCGGATACCAGAAGCCGCGCAAGGCGGTATTGAAACCCCGGTAGGTGTAGTTGTCCAGATAGCTCCGGGCCGTGAGCTTGTAGACCCGCCCTTCGCCGGACAACAGGCTTCCCTGGAGCAGGAACAGCCAGCGGCCCGTACGCCGCCGATTCTCCAGACGGGCAACCAGTTCCTGATGCGTCAGATCGTATTGCGCCGGATCCGACCCGTCACTGGCGTCGTTGTTGTAGCTTTTGTGCTTCCAGGCCTCCCGGCCGCTTCTCAACCGATAGATCACGTCCAGCGACGTCGCCGTCGAACGCCAGCTCCACGACAAAGCCCCGCCATACAACCGTTCGATCTTGTTGAACATGTTCGGCTCCGACTCCCAGCTGCCCAACCCCTGATTCATGTAGAGAATATACTGTTTGGCATCCGTATCGTGCTGATACTTGTTGCTGATCTCCGATTCGTTCCGGTGACGTTCGTATGTTGCGCTTAACGCAAGGGTATGTTTGGAAGAGACGTGCCAGGCGACCGACGGTGTGACCCGGATGTCGAGATTCGTGGAGGTATTCCGGGAATCGACCGTACGATAATAGAGATTCCCGTGATACAGAAGACTCGCGCCCAGACTGAAACGTTTGCCGAGACGCTTGGCCACCGAAACATCGAAGTGGTAACGCTGGACCTTCCAGGAGCCGCTCTTTCCCACCATGTAGTAAAACGGGGAACCGTTTGTCGGAAGTTCGTAGGCAAGGTTCCAGATGCCGCCGTCGGAGGTTCCGTTTTCATAATTCACCTTGCCGTAGAGAAACCATCCCTTTTCGGGATGTTGCCAGACCGACTCGCTGGCTATGTGGAGCTTCCGCAGATTGGAGATTCCCTGGGGTTGAATATAATCGCCCATGCTCAACGTATAACCTCCTTTCAGATAGGCATAGCCGTCATACTCCCACAAGGTGGAGATGGCCGGCTGAAGCGTATACACGGCGTCGTAGACGGTCTGGTGACTCTGGCGCGAAAGGCTCTCGATCACGGGTTGCTGCTGTGACCACAACGGAACGACGCCGCCCCACAGACTCCACGCCAAAGCCATAACAATACGGGCATTTCTTGTCATATTCAATCCGGATATTGGAGAAGAGACATCTGCCGGGAGCGGTGTCCGGCCGGCAGATGCCTCTTTGTTTTAAACCTTAGTTCAGATCGTAACAACGCGGCGTCGGCGCCTCGACGACCTCGAAATCATTGGTCGAATTGTTTGTATCGCTCAACACGTTGCGTCCATCGGGGAGCACCTTTGCCACCTTGCGGCGAATGCTGTTGCCGCTGTAGTTCAGGCCCGTGATGGCGGCATTGTCGCCCGTGTAACCCTTGGGGCAGAAGAATCCGGCATCCACACTCGACGGCAGACGCTTGTAGGCTCCGGCATCCGTTGCCGCCAGATTGTCCACACCGTCGATAATACCGCTGACCGGCATCTTGAGGTAGTAGATCTGCGTAGACAGGGAGTTCGGGTCGAGCACTGTTTCGGTCGGTGTCGAATCCAGTTTGAACAGGGCCACCGATCCGTAGGAGGCAAAATTAAAACATCCGTTATTCTGAATGTTCAGATAGATGCACTTCATGGTGGGAACCTGCGGATTGTCCACATCGAGGGCGGGGTTGCCCGTACGTCCCTGCTCCTGCAGCCAGTCGATGGCATAGGTGTCGAAATCGGCCGTTGAGTTATCCACCGTGACGGCGTCGGGTTTGTCAGCCTTGTAGTTGACCGCATTCAGCGCCATGACAATGCTCTTGCCCGGTTCCACGGGATAGTCGGTGCCGTTGCCGGGGAACTGCAGAACCTTGGCGGCATAGACATACTCGTCGAGCGACAAGCCCAGCGGAGCCGACTTGTCGGGATCACTGCCGTCGGCCGAAGGACCCAGGTCTGCCAGATAGAGACCATCGACATACTGCACCTCGTCCGAATTGTTGTAGATCTCGATGAACTGATCCTTGAACAAGATGGCATAGTCGTCCTTGGTTGCTCCGAGCGAATAGATCTCCTTGATCACGAGGCTTCCGCCGGCCTTTCCGTCCAAAACCAGTTCGACGGTCTGGTTTCCCGACGGCAGGAGCGTCACGTTGGTGGCCACGCCGTTCAGCGTCACGGCCTGGTTCGTTCCCGTATAGTTCACAGCCACCTCGGCCGGGAGTTCCAGCGAAGCGCTGACATTGTAAATCGCCGGCGAGATCTCGTTGAACACGGCCACTCCGTCGGCCTGGGTTTCGGCCTCCAAGGTCGAATTGTCCGACGTGTTGACAATCTTCACGGAGATCCCCGACAAATCAAGACCTTCGAAAATCTCCGAAACCCCGACCTTGACGGTGATCGAGCCCAGAGCACTCTCCGACTCCTTTTGGCAGCCCGTGCCCATCGACACGGCTGCAATCATCACACATGCGATGATCCCATTAACAAACTTTTTCATCTAACCAGAATTTATTAAAAAACGAATAAGCTTTCAGAGTTTCAGTGTAATACCAAATCCGAAAGATATCTGACTGTTCAAACGGCCCGTCGTATGGGAATACTTGTCCGTATAGTAGGGATTGTACCAGAAACAGTTGTTCGCATAGAACGTAAATGCATGTCCCTGTCGGGTCTCCTTGCGGATGTTGAGGTGGAAATTGGAATAGAACGGATAGACCGTCGGACTTGTGTCGTATTCGCTCAAATGGAGATCCGCATACTCCTGAGACGACCGTTCGGATTCGGGGATCGACACGTAATTGCCCGTATCGTCGTAATACCCGATGGGATAGCGTGACGGCGATTCATACTCGCTGCGGCTGAAGATATTCAGTTCGGTGGTCAGCGTGATCATCAGTCTCAGCGACGGGATCTGCTGGGCGATCGTCAAATTCGCATTGGCCTTTTTGACGAGTCGGACAAAACTGTCGTAGACGCCATACCGGCTCTTCGAGACGGAGGTGTTCGAGGAGCGGATCGTCGGAATCTTGTCGTAACTCCGGCTGGAGATCCACTGCCCGTTGAGATGGAAACTCGTATGCGTAGCCTTGATCCGCGGCGGGGTGATCGTGAACTCCAGACCTCGGGTAAAGGACATCGCCGTATTGACATATTCCGTATAGGTCCGCGGTACGTAGAAGATCTTGTCGGGATCGGGTTCCACGGTCGGAGGGGTATCCTCATGCTCTTCCACGACCCGGTAGCTCTGGTTCTTGAGCAACACCAGCGTATTCTTGGAGCTGATTCCGTCGGTCAGATCCTTGAAATAACCGGTCAGCCGGATGTTCCACGACCGGGGAGTCCACTCCAGCGAAAACTCCGTAGTCTCGCCCTTACCCGGTTTCAGCGAACGGTTGTCGGGATTGATGACATACGACGTAACGACGGCCAGCCGGCGAGCCGGATCGGGATCATAATAGCTCAGATTCACCAGATCGAAGTAGACCGGTCCCGGGAAAAGGGTCAGCATGGAGGGTGATTTGTAGGAGATTCCCCATGCCGCCGTCACCTTCAAGGTCTTCAGAAACCCCAGAGAGGCCGACAACCGCGGTGAAAACAGGTTGTAACGCTCCAGCATGTTGTCGTAACGCAGCCCCAGCCTCAGGATGTAACGCAGGTTGTCAGACCATTCGTGCGAGATGTCCATCTGGTGATAGGCCGAAAAGGTCTTGGAGGCGGGAATGTTGTGGAACAGCATTCCCCGGCTTCCGGGGAGCCCGGCAGCTCCGGCGCTCTGACCCCCGACGATACGGCCTTCGCCGTAATTCTTGTCGAAGCTGTATTCGACTCCGGTCGAGAAATTGAACGACTGTCCCAGCCATTCGGCCCGCTGGTCCGCCTCCAGACGTCCGTAAATATTGACCGGAAGCCCCTTCATCTCCGTCTGCGAGATATAGCTCAGCGGCGTGAACGTCGTGAAATAGGTTCCCGATTCGGTCGGTTCCACCATCGGACGGGGACCGTCCGTCTGTTCGCTTTCGACGAACGTGTACTGGGGTGAGGCACTTGCATTCAGCGTATAGGCGAGCCTTCCGAGTATCTTCATGTTTCCGTTGATGCCCAGTGAGATACGATGATTCTGAACATCCCGGTTGTTAACCAGCGTCTCTTCGGGCTCCCGGCGTTGTCCGTCGCCGTTGAAGCCGTAATTCAACGACAGCGTATTGCTCCAGTCGAGCCGTTCGCTGAAGGTCGAGGTCCAGCGGGCCCCGAAACCGATTCGCTGGTAGTAGTATTTCCTTTCGGTAGGATTGCTCGCCGAATAGGCGTAATCCAGGTCCAGATTCAGGTACCCGGCCTTGCCGTTGAGTCTGAATCCCCGGGATATATTGCCCTGATAGGTCGAGGGTGTACAGTTGAACGTCACGTTCAGAGGTGCATAGCCCGCCTTGCGGGTCACGATGACAGCCCCCGAAGTGATATTGCCATACTTGGCGCTGGCAACACCCGTAATCACCTCGACGGATTCGATGTTCGAGGCCGGAATCTCCCGCAGGTCAACCCCGCGTCCCGCGACGTTCGTTCCTCCCGAGGTTCCCGATGCGGGATTGAGCGCCTGCATGTTGGCATCGTTGCTGATCGGAGCCCCGTCCACGATGATGGCCGTACCGAACGAATTCACCGAGGAGCTCTCCGTCGACCGCAGATTCACCTGTGCGACCGATGAGAGACGCTGAGTCTCCAGCTTTCCGCCGGGAAGCAGCGACATGACATCCGAAAGACTCAGGGCCTGCACCTGCTTGATGGCATCGCTTCCGATCGTATAGGTACTTGTACCCTCCTTGCTGTTTGAGGTCCGGGCCGTCACGACCACGCCGTCGACATTGAGAGACGACTCCTGGAGTTCGAGCGTCAGCGAATCCATCGAGGGTTTGATTTCGATCTCCTTTTCCAGCGTTACGTAGCCCAACATGGCCACATGGAGGGTTTGTTTACCCACGGGGATCTTCAACGTAAAGCACCCCTTGTCGTTCGTGGTCGTATAGATCCGGGTGTCGGAGGTATAGACCAGCGCATAAAAGATCGGCTCGTGGGTATTGGCCGCCAACACACGGCCCTTCACCTCCACACTCTGGGCAAAAGTTTCAAGACTCCATAGCAAGCATAAAACAACTGTGTACCATCTCTTCATTACCTAACCTAACCTTTTAACCAACCTTACCTGCCGACAGGCAGTATCGTACTCAGGAACAACGTGTCCAGACGGGCCTTTTGCTCCTCATTGCACATGCGTTTCAACTGGATGTAATAGTTATAATTGACATCTCTCATGCGACGGTGCACCTGCAAGACCTCGTCATACAGCGGATCAACCTCGAAATCACCCGCATCGAATTGCTCCTGAATCCGGGATTTCAGCCGCTGCATCTCCCGGCCGCAAGCTCCGAACTGATTCAGAGCATCCTGGCTCAGGCGTTTGAGCTCAGCCAACTGAGAGGGGTTCAGCTTGAGATAGTGGCCGAAGAACTCCGCACTTGAGTCCTGACGGGTCTGCATGCTCTTCTTCTCATCGTATCCGGATTTAATGGCAATCGTCGCCCATGTCGACACGTTCAAAAGGGCCAACAGAAAAATTGCAATCCACAGAGACCGATTTTGTTTTCCGTAATTTGCCATGACTCGTCACCTTAAAACATAAAACCACCCCCAAACGTCACGCTCATCATATCCGGCACCAGGGAGAGATGATAGGCGCTTCCCGGCTCAAAGCCCGAAAGATACAGACATCCGAGAGCATATCCCAGAAAGATCGTACAGCAGGCAGCCATCCCATACAGGCAATATTTTGCCCACGACAGTCTCGGCGCAGGCAATACGAACGTGCTCCCCTGAATTGCCGACATGATACGACGCGTTGCCTCTTGGGTCGAAACGGCCTGGCAGGAGCGCAGCTCTTCCGCGATGAAATCGTGCACCCGGTTTTCGTTGTTTGATTCTTGACGGTTCATTTTCGTTTATTTTATTAGAGTCGATTTGTTCCGATTTCCGACGGTCTTGATGCAATTTTTATGAATTTTTCTGCAAAAAAACGTTTCAACGGCTCTGCAGACGGGATAATTTCTTTTGCAGATTGTGCCTGGCACGTTGCAGCAGGGCCTCCACGGCATGTTCGGAGACTTGCATGATCTGCGCTATTTCCCGTTGCGACAGGCCATCGTAACGCGACAGGACAAAGGCCGTACGCTGTTTTTCGGGCAGGGAGTCGATGGCCGCGGAGAGCAGTGCGTTCAATTGCCGTTTGTAGAGCCGTTCATCGGGAGCGTCCTCGTCGGCGCTTCGCGTATTGCCGAGCAGATCACCCACCCACGACCGACAGGATTCCAGCATTGCACGCCGGTTCTGCCGCCTTACATGAGCGGATATGGCATTCAGGGCTATTCTGTACAACCAGGTCTGAAAGGCGGCGTCTCCCCGGAAATGTTTCAGGGAGACATAGGCGGAAATGAAAATATCCTGGGCCAGATCCTCGGCATCCTCACGACGGTGGAGAAAACCCATCGCCAGGGCAAGAATCCGGGGATAGTAGGTCTCTACCAATAACTGGAATTTGTTCGTATCTCCGGCAAGAATATCCGCGATTATGGTTCGCTCGTCAAGCATGTCAGTCTGGGGCGTTTTCACTTACGATTCGTCACAAAAATACGTTTATTCGACTTTTTATGCTACAAAAAAACTAAAAAACAGTGTTTGGAATCGAAGACAACCAGGTCGGACAGAGACTTGAAAATGTATATATGATGTTCATATACAGTAAATTGCCGCGCAATAAATGAAAAAACGGATTATTCGACTTACAGATTGATCCCGACCGACACAACCGACAGGGACATCGAACTGCATGTCAGGTCAAAGGGAAACCTTTTGATACGAAAAATGCGACCCGAAGGTCGCATTCGCAAGTTTCTAAAAGACGTCTTTTGAGGCATTTGCCTCCGTTGAGGGGTTAATACTCCTCCTCGTTGAAGAAGAAGTCGTCCTTGGAGGGGTAATCGGGCCAGATATCCTCGATGGATTCGTATATTTCGCCTTCGTCTTCGATCTCCTGGAGGTTTTCGAGCACCTCGAGGGGGGCACCCGAACGGACAGCATAGTCAATCAACTCGTCTTTTGTAGCGGGCCAGGGAGCATCCTCGAGCTTCGAGGCCAATTCCAGCGTCCAATACATGGTTATACAATTTTAAGTATTTAACAATCAGCAGTTTGGTCGCTCGTAGGGGGTCTGACCCCTATGATCGAATTGCAAAAGTATAAAAAAAACGAAAAAAACAAAGAAAAATTGCCGTTTCACACAAACTATTTCGTAGCGACGAAAAAAAGATCGTAGCAATCCCCGGCCACAGGGGCAATTCGATAGTCGTCCATGCGGATCGAGGTGGTCAGATCGTTGTTTTCGTGGAGGAGCCGACGCCGGTTGAGTCGGTTGAGCAGGTCGTAGGGGAGTTGCAGCATCCAACGGGGCAGACGGTGCTGCAGATCGAGTATGTCGAACCGGGTGATTCGTTCCACGCCGCGGCGGTTTTTCTCGTAGTATTCCGCGACGCGATCGTTTCCGAAGACGCCGAGGGTCTCCACCCGCGGGAAGAGTGTGCCGAGCAATTGCCGGAGCTCCTCTGCGGTGTATTCACGCACGTGCCAGGGATTCCGCGTCAGAGACATCGGGGCATTGGGGGTGGTGACGATGAACCGGCCTCCGGGACGCAGGACGCGGTGGATTTCGCGGACGAAGAGCCTGTCGTCGCGGATGTGTTCGATGACCTGGAACGAGATCACACAGTCGAATGATTCGTCGGGGAATGGCAGCGGCGGGACGACGGCCTGCCGGAACTCGACGTCGGGGCGCTCCAGCAGTTCGGGGGCCGGGGAGTGCTTGTCGAGGGTGACGAATCTGCGGGCATGGGGAGCCACCACCTCGATTCCGTATCCGGCCCCGGTACCGATCTCGAGCACATCGCCCGCGATGCGTTGTGCGGCGGCGTGATAGGCGAGCAGCGAGCGTTGGAAGACGAAGTTGTCCGAGGCTTCGCGCGAGACACGTTCTGCGGTATTGATCGTAGCCATTTTCGGATCGCTTAACGTTTCTTTTCGGGCTTCTCGACGAGCCGCATACCCTCCTGTGAAGTGACGACGGCGCCGCGTTTGAGCAGCATGCCGAGCGCGCGTTTGAAGACCTTCTTGCTCATTTGGGTTTTGTTTTTGACGGTTTCGGGGTCGGAGTCGTCGTTCAGGGGGAGGAATCCGCCGTTTTCATGGAGTAAACGCAGGAGCACCTCGGCGGAGTCCTTGACCTGGGCGAATCCGGACTGTTGGAGGGAGATGTCGATCCGGTTGTCATCGGTGATCCGGGAGACGTATCCGGTCAGCCGGTCGCCGACGGCCACGGGGCGGAAGATCTGATTGCGATAGATCATTCCCCAGTGTCGGTTGTTGACCACGACGCGGAACCCGATGGGGCTTTCGGAGGCGACCAGCAGCGCGACTTCGTCGCGGGGTTTGACCGTGATGAGTTCGTTGTTGACCCAGGCCTTGAACTTTTCGGTGGCCACGCAACGCCCGGTGATCGAATCCTCATAGAGATAGACGACATAGGAGTGTCCGACCAGAACGCCTCCCTGCTGGTTGCGGTTCGGGAGGAAGAGGTCCTTTCCGTGGAGGCCCCAGTCGAGGAATGCGCCGTGAGGCGTTTTGTCCACGACGCGGAGGTATCCGACCTCTCCGACCTTGAGACGAGGGGTTTCGGTCGTGGCCACGAGTCGGTCTTCGGAGTCGTGATAGACGAAAACCTCCTTTTTGTCGCCGACCTTGTCGGAGAGCGAGGTATAGCGGTTCGGCAACAGGACCTCCTGCTGCTCTTCGTCCGCAAGATAGAGACCGTGGTCCGAGATTCGGCTGACGGTCAGGGTTTGCATGTATCCGGCTCTGAGCATAACGACGTCGAGATTGTTCGGGTGCAAAAGTACGTTTAATTTCGGGCGTTTGCAAACCTCGGGGAGCGGAAGACGTGAAAAAGCGTCTCGGAGAGTTGCTGCAAATCGGGAAAAGCGCTATCTTTAACGGCCCTGCGGAGTGCGTTTTGCACCTTCGCCGGGACAGGAAAATGACTTACGACATGAATGCCGACATACAATTGGATTTGACCTTCCTTCAGTTGGACGCCGCGCAAACCGGACCGGATTGTCTTGCAGGCGTGGGGGAGTCGATACTCCGGGCTTCGGGAGATCTTGTGGTTCTTCCCGAGATGTTTGCGACGGGTTTCCGTACGGAGGCATCCGCTGTGGCAGAGACGATGGAGGGTCCCGTTGTCACGGCTCTTCGCACGTGGGCGGCGGACAGTGGGAAAGCCATCGTGGGGAGTGTTGCCGTCCGGGATGGTTCGACATACCGCAACCGGCAGATCTTCGCCCGCCCCTCGGGACAGTTGACGTGGTATGACAAGCGGCATCTGTTTCGACCGGGCGGCGAGACCGGGCGTTTTACGCCGGGCACCGAACGCACGGTGGTCGAATACCGGGGCATCCGCTTTCTGCTGCTGGTCTGCTACGACCTGCGCTTTCCGGTCTGGAGCCGCTGCCGGCGGGATTACGACGTGATCCTGTGCAGTGCGGCATGGCCCCGGTCCCGGGCGGAGGTCTGGCGGACGCTGCTGCATGCCCGGGCCTTGGAGAACCAGGCGTGGGTCGTGGGGTCAAACTTTTGCGGCGAGGATCCGGCGGGTCGTTATGCGGGCTCCTCCCTTGTCATCGACTGTTACGGAAGTATTCGTGCGGAGGCTTCCGGACCGGGATCGACATGCGGCACGGCCCGCTTCTCGCTGGAGGAGCAGAACCGCTTCCGGGAGCGCTTCCCGACCTGGCGTGAGGCGGATGACTTTGTGCTGGAACAATAAAATCGCGGAAAATATCGTATCTTTGCACGATCTTCCGCCGCGCATCGGTGGTGGAAGCCTGTTGAATTCCGACGCTTTATGGAGGATACAATCAAGATACTGGGCGCGCGGGTCCACAACCTGAAGAATGTGGATCTGGAGATTCCGCGCCACAAACTGGTGGTTATCACGGGTCTTTCGGGCTCCGGGAAGTCCTCGTTGGCCTTCGATACGATCTATGCCGAGGGGCAGCGGCGCTACATGGAGACGCTGTCGACCTACGCGCGGCAGTTCGTTGGGACGATGGAGCGCCCCGACGTGGACAAGATCACGGGTCTGAGCCCGGTTGTGGCCATCGAACAGAAGACCACGAACAAGAATCCGCGCTCGACGGTGGGTACCGTGACGGAGATCAACGACTTTCTGCGTCTGCTCTACGCGCGTGCGTCGCGGGCCTATTCGCCGGTGACGGGCGAGGAGATGGTCCACTATACCGATGACCAGATAGCCGATCTGATCGTCAAGGGGTTCACGGGGCGTCGCATTGCGTTGATGGCTCCGATCGTCAAGGGCCGCAAGGGCCACTACCGCGAGCTGTTCGAGTCGCTGGCCAAAAAGGGATATATCTACGCCCGCATCGACGGAGAGATCCGCGAGATCTCGGCCGGCATGCGTCTGGACCGTTACAAGATCCACACGATCGATCTGGTTGTCGACCGGCTGGTGGTGAGCGGGGAGTCGCGCGACCGGTTGATGTCGTCGCTCAAGGAGTCTCTGCGCCAGGGCAAGGGGACGATGGCCGTCTACGACTACGGGACGGAGCAGCAGCGCTTCTATTCGCGCCATCTGATGTGCCCGACGACGGGCATTGCCTTCGAGGATCCGGCCCCTCACACCTTCTCGTTCAACTCGCCGAAGGGGGCCTGCCCCCACTGCAACGGTCTGGGAGAGGAGGCTGTTTTCGACGTGGGGAAGATCATTCCCGACCCGCGGCTTTCGTGGCGGGAGGGAGCCGTCGAGCCGCTGGGCAAATACCGCAACAACATGCTCTTCGCGACGCTGGAGATGCTGGGCCGCCGCTACGACTTCACGCTGGACGATCCGATCGAGAGTTTTTCGGAGGAGGCGCTGAACGCCGTGCTTTACGGCGATTCGGAGCCGCTGACGGTCGATCTTTCGGAGTTCAGCTCCTCGGGCGGACGACAGTTCCTTTCGTGGGAGGGTGTCGCCGAGTATATCGGGCGCACGGAGGAGGACGATTCGAAACGGGGCCAGAAGTGGCGTGACCAGTTCCTCGTCTACCGGAAGTGTTCGGTCTGCGGCGGCACACGCTTGAAGAAGGAGGCGTTGCAGTTCCGCATTGCGGGGAAGAACATCGCCGAGGTTTCGGCCCTGTCGATCGCGGAGTTTTCGGAGTGGGTTCCGACCATCCGCGCCTCGATGACCGACAAGGAGTGGCGCATTGCGCAGGAGATTGTCAAGGAGATTACCGAGCGGCTTCGCTTTCTGATGGACGTGGGGTTGGGTTACCTGTCTCTGGCACGCTCGTCGCGGTCGCTGTCGGGCGGCGAGAGCCAGCGGATCCGGCTGGCCACGCAGATCGGTTCGAAGCTGGTCAACGTGCTCTATATCCTCGACGAGCCCTCGATCGGCCTTCACCAGCGCGACAACCAGCGTCTGATCCGCAGTCTGGAGGAGCTTCGCGATGCGGGCAACTCGGTGATCGTCGTCGAACACGACGAGGACATGATGCGTGCGGCGGACTTCATCGTTGACGTGGGTCCGAAGGCGGGGCGCCGCGGAGGCTACATCGTGGCCGCCGGGACGTTCGACGACATCCTGCACGCGAACACCATCACGGCGGACTACCTCACCGGACGTCGGCGCATCGAGATTCCAGCGACGCTGCGTCCCGGCACGGGCGAATCGATCACGCTGCGCGGAGCCCGGGGCAACAACCTCAAGGATGTGACCGTAAGTTTCCCGCTGGGCAAATTCATCTGCGTGACGGGGGTGAGCGGTTCGGGCAAGTCGACGCTTGTGAACGAGACGCTGCGTCCGATCCTTGCCAAGGCGTTGTACCGGTCGTTGGACCAGCCGCTGGAGTACGACTCGATCGAGGGGATCGAACATATCGACAAACTGGTGGTCGTCGACCAGTCGCCCATCGGACGTACGCCGCGGTCGAATCCGGCGACCTATTCGAATGTCTTTTCGGACATCCGCAAGTTGTTCGAGATGACTCCCGATGCTCAGATCCGGGGATTCAAGGCGGGCCGTTTTTCGTTCAACGTCAAGGGCGGCCGGTGTGAGGAGTGTCGGGGCGCCGGGGTCCAGACGCTGGAGATGAACTTTCTGCCGGATGTCTACGTCCGCTGCAAGGCGTGCGGGGGGCACCGCTACAACCGCGAGACATTGGAGGTCCGCTATAAGGGGAAGAACATCGATGACGTGCTGAACATGACGGTGAACATGGCCGTAGAGTTTTTCGAGAACATTCCGTCGATCCACCAGAAGCTCAAGGCGATCCAGGACGTGGGCCTGGGCTACCTGACGCTGGGGCAACCGTGCACGACGCTGTCCGGGGGCGAGAGCCAGCGGATCAAGCTCTCCTCGGAGTTGTCGAAACGCGATACGGGGCGCACGCTCTACATTCTGGACGAGCCGACGACGGGCCTCCACTTCGAGGATATCCGGCTGCTGCTGGAGGTGCTGAACAAGCTGGTTGACCGGGGGAATACGGTAATTGTGATCGAGCATAATCTGGACGTGGTGAAGGTTGCGGATCATCTGATCGATATCGGCCCCGAAGGGGGAGCCGCCGGAGGAGAGATCATAGCAGCGGGGACTCCGCACGAGGTTGCGCAGTGTGAACGCAGCTATACGGGTCAGTTTCTGAAGCGAATGGGCCTTTGACGGAGGACTCCCGGGCGCAGAGATCGGCGTCCGGGATTTTTTTGCCGAGGGGGCGACTGCGGGGGCGATTGCGGCATTGGTTTTGCGCATATGGACGAAACCAAACCTTATCGTGCCATGAAAAAAACAGCCATTATCGTAGTAAGTCTGCTGCTGTGTGCGGCGGCCGTCACCGTGATCGGACAGAAGAAGGTTCTCTCGCCGAAACAGGAGCAGCGGGAGGTTCGCGAGCAGCGTCGAGCCGAACGTCTTGCCAACTACCAGAAGACGATGGATTCGATCATTCTGTCGCGGAATTTCCAGTTCAACCCTCAGACGATGCAGCGGCAGCCGGCGGGTCCGATGCGTCAGATCATGAACCCGACGTTCAACGTGGGGATCTGGGACGGGACCGTAGATATCTGCCTTCCGTACGTGAAGGGCTATGTTGCCCCCTACTACACGACGGTATTGAACTATACGGTTCCGAGCGTACAGGGCTACACGACCGAACAGACGCATGAAGGATGGATGGTTACCTTCTCGACGTCGTTGTTTTCGGCCTCGACCTATACGTTCACCTTCGAGATCTATTCACAGACGGGGGGAGCGAATCTGACGATTACGAATCCGTGGTATAATCCGGTGCAGTATTCGGGAACGATCACGCAGCTCTATTGATTGCCGAATGAGCTTTTCTGTGAGGGGTTTGTATCCCTCACCCGACATGCAGGAGTCGCCCCGGATCCGGGGCGACTCCTGCATGCTGAAAGACCGGCCGTTCGATTCTGGAATTATTTCCGGGGGTTTCTGTTGAAGAGTCCTTTCTCATATTGTCCAAGGTGCGGCCACTGTTCCTGCCCGGAGATCGCTGTCTGAGATTCTTTTATCCGGTGGAGGTTGGACCTTCAGGGACGGATGTTCGGAAAGACGAATCCGATACGAGTCTCGTTTGACCAGAATCGGAGATACTTTTCGTCCGTATCGATCAAGAACATTTCCCCCGGATTTTCTAAATTGAGATCCATGTTTTGCCGAATCAGGGCATTACACTTTTCCCCTACAGCGGGCATCGTGTTCAGCCGGAGTTCGATGTACAGGAGTCCGTCATCGTCCTGGAACCGGAACAGACATTGGGACGGATCGTCGAGCAGCTGGTGTATTTCCGGATCAAATAGAAATACGGGATTGCCGTTTCGGTATATTCCGGGATTTTCGGACCGTATCAGCATATTTTGGAGATTTTTGATCTCCTCGTCGGGATTTTCTTTCGAACATCCTGCGGCGGAGAGGAGCAGGATGATAATCGGGAATATTTTGGGTTTCAGGATGTTCATTTTACGGATATGTATTTGACGATGTATAGATCCGATCCGTTTTCGGCGTCGGTTATGACCGCCGTCAGGCGATGTGTTCCGGCCGGGAGAGATAGATACGTCTCTTCGAGCAACTCATCGTCGAGATACCATGAGATATTGCCTATGCTGCGGGGGTAGTCACGGACACTCAACGCGACGGGACGATCGTGTGAGAACCCATCGGATGGCAGGGTAATGTGGGCTGCGTTTCTTGAGGAGATGGGTTGAGTTGTGAAGGATATTGTTTTGCTGCCGGAATTTTCGTTTGACAGGAGAGTGATGGATACCGCATAGGTCATTGCGGGCTGGAGGCCGCAGATGTGAATGGCACCTCCGTGTACGGTCCGTTCTCCCATGATTTTTCCGTTTCGGCTCCATTTCACGTTCCAAACGCTTTCGGGAGTTCCGTTCCATGTCAGCAGGGCGTCGAACTGTTGGGGTTCGGCCGAAAGTTTGATAGCCGTTATTTTCTTGGCCTTCATGCGGACGAGGCCATCGGCAAGGGAGATCTCGTCGAACGTTACTCCGGGATTTTCACCTTTCCAGGAACTGTAATTACTGTTGCTCTGCGGTGAGAGATTCACGACGTTGTCCGTTCCGGGGAAGAAAGTTCTGCCGGAGTTTTGCGAACCAAAGACGGAAGGATTCGAGCGGACGAGCTTCATGCATTCGTGATCGGGGTTGCAGTTCAGCGTATTGGACGTATACCAGTCGGGAGCGTATCTCGACGTATAGTCCACGTGATAGACGAGCATGCCACCGGTGCCGACACTCGGGATATGTAAATCCCATCTGTTGCTGTTCGGGTTTCTGTTTTCAAGCAGGAAATAGTCGTTATTAGTCGGAGTGGGTACGAGATACCCCAGGTCGTCGGAGACGGATTCCAGAACCAGGTCTCCACTTTCGGAGATCACTTGGGGTTCGGACCAGCCGACCATCCAACGTTCCAGGATGTTGAGAGCCGGGGGAGTCCGACCGTTGTTGTTGTAGCTTCCGCTGCTCATGAGCGAATAGTATTCGAGAGCCGGGGCGTTTCCACCCGATCCGGCATAGTCCGTATCGTAGAAGTCGGGCCATCCGAGGACGTGCCCGAATTCGTGGCAGAAGGTTCCGATACCGGCCATCACGTAATCGGCATTCAGTTCCGACGAGCAAGCGTATCCCTCGAGTCGCACGCCGTCGAGGAAAACGTTTTCGTAACGGGGATCGCCCTGTACGGCCCATCTGTGGGGCCAGATTGACGCAGGGTCGGCGGTTTCGGCCTGGTTGTGTCCCGCATAGAAAACGAAGATGTCCCGGATTATGCCGTTGTCGGCGAATTGAGAGAAGTCGATATCGTTGTCAGCCAGGCGACAAGCTTCGACGATGAGTTCGGGTGTGTTTTCGGTGCCTCCGATTCCGGCATAGAATGCCGCATTGTGAGAGACGCGATAGGGTCCCACGACGACGAATTCCGGATCGAAACGACCGTTTGAGTTGTCATGATAGTAGTTCCAGGCGCTTCCCGTGGCACCGTTCATGCTGTAGTTGTTCTGCATGAGCAGGTTTTGGAACTCCAGCTGAGCGTTACCCGAAGCGAAGGTCCGGTCAGGGAACTCCACGAGCAGAATCAACGAACGGAGCTTTCCGACGGTTGTTGTCGAGGAGATCCGACGGGGTGGGGAGATGCGTACTCCGGCAGCTGCCGGTTCGTTTCTGGTCGCCGGAGTCAGCCGTGGGGTAGGGCCCTTCATGGGATGCACGTAGGTTGGTTTGATTCCGGGGCCCAGTTTGGATACCAGCGCGCGCTCTTCGGTGGAGAGTCTGCCGAGCGGCCGGGCCTTCACCTGAGTCGGGACGAGCCGGCCATCGTCGTTGCGTCGGGCGTAGTACAGATCGCCATCCTCACCCCCGGCGAGCGAGTAACCCTCCTCGGAGAGGAAGTAGTGGTATCGCTCGTCGCCGACGATACGGACAAGCAGTTGTGATCCGTCGCTCTGGGTGATGCGTACCGGATGCGGATAGGCCGGCACACCCCATGCCGGAATCTTGCCGAGGGTCAGCCCGGCAAACAGAAGCGCAAAAGGAAGGATAAGACGTAGCATGAACTTTGTTGAAGGCGAATGAACGGGGCGGAGTCCGGGGTATTATTTGAAATCGGAACTGTTCCGCCATAGGGTCTCATTGGGAGCGTAATGGCGATCTCCCTTTTTTTGTTTTGGAGCGGGTTTCGGAGAATTCCGGGGTCGTTTGATTGAAGAATCCGGGGATTCCCTGTGAGGAACCCCCGGATTCCCGGTAATCCACAGTTAGGACCATTTATTTGGTAATGGCGATTCGGAATCCGATGCCTTCGCCTTTGCTGTCGGGCGAATTGAATCGGCTGTAGGTATAGTAGATGGATGATCCCGCGCAACCGAAGTCACCTCCACGTTGTATGCGGTTGTCGTTCCACGAGGGAAGGCCGTCGGGCCCGGGGGCACCTGTGGGATCGGACTCCGGTTCTGTTGGTTCCTCTCCGGACGGCCATCTCCAGTTGTAGACCCACTCATATACATTCCCGCTCATGTCGTAGATTCCCAACTCATTGGGCTGCTTGGTACCGACGGGATGCGTCTCTTTGTTGGCGTTGTTGCTGTTCCAGGAGACATCGTTGGCGGTGTCGCCTCCGGCAAACAGATAGCCTTTCGACTCGTTGCCGCCACGGGCTGCGAATTCCCATTCGGCTTCGGTCGGCAGGCGGTATCCCTTGGCCGAAGCGTGGTCGTAGTGAACGATGGCTTCGGTCATGCGACCGGTTCCTTTCTGGTAGGAGGCCTCTTCGAAGGAATAGACCGGATCAAGCCCCATAATTTCGCTCATCCGATTGCAGAAAACCGCGGCGTCGTACCACGTGACGTTGGCCACCGGGAGATTTTCGCCAACGAACGTCGAGGGGTTGAATCCCATCACCTGTTCGAAAATATCCTGCGTTATCTCGAACTTGCCGATGGCGAAGTTCTTGGTCAGCGTCACTTCATGTTTGTACTCCTCGTCTTTCTCCGGGTGACTTCCGTAGATGAACGTGCCGGCCTCGACATCGACCATCTCCACCTGAACATCGGTCAGTTCGACAACTGATGCGGTATATTTAGCCGAAGTTTTGCCATCTTCGGAGGTGATGGAGTATTCGACGGGTGCGGTAAAATTCTGGGGAGTTCCCGAAGCCGGTTCCAGCGAGGCATTGGTCGAGAAGGTGATTGTCGGAGCGAGCGCCGAGCAGTCGAGCCCGGGCTTGACATAGATCGAGATGGTTTTAGCCGCCTCGTCGATTCGAGCACTGTATACACCCGGTGTCGGGGCATAGGTCTGGGGATCGATGAAGAGCACCTGGGTGATTTCGGCATGCGAGTTGGGCAGCATCTGAGCCGTGATGGTGTATGCAACCTTTGTCACGCCGTCTTCGGCCGTGACGGTATAGGTGGCCCCGCTTTCGAAAGAGTCGTCCCATGAGTTCCATTCGATGCGGCCGGTTGCTCCTTCCGACACTTCGGTCGAGTATTGGGGCCATAGCCAGGGCCATCTATCTGCGAAGGGGACATTGAGGAGCACGGAGTGGTTCTCTTCGTCGATGATACCTTCGACAGCCGGGTCGGAAGTTACCTTGAACGAGAGAAGTTTAGCCTCGGAGCTTTTGGCAACCGTAACGGTTACGGTATATTCGCTTTGCGCGATTCCGTCTTCGGCCGTTACGGTGTATTTGACGGGCTGGGAGAAATCCTGCTCGACGCCGCTGGCCGGGGATACGGTAGCACCCTCCGCCACTTCGATGACAGGTTTGAGTTTGGTGACGTCCGTACCTTTCTTAACGGTGAGGTCGATCGTCAGCGACTCCTGGTTGATGGTAGCCGGAGCGCTCTGTTCCTCGAAGGAGAAGGCCGTGATGGAGGATCCGGTCAGTTTAGGCAACGTTTTCTGAACGACCGTCAGCGAGACGGGCGAGATATAGGAGGCATCGGAGAATACCTGGACGTCGGCCGAACGTTCGTTCTCCTTGTCGGTATAGGGTGCAATCGTCAGATGGAGCGTACCGGCCGTCACCGAGGCCTTGCACCAGTCGGAGTCATCCGTACTGGAGACCAGTGTTGCCAGATTCAGATTCTCGGTAGATTCTCCGTTCTGGTCCGTAATTTTGATTGAAACCGAAGCTCCGTCGGCAGTCACGGAGAGTTTGTTCTGTTCGAAAGAGACATTTTCGATGCCGGAGAGGGGTGAGAATCCCAAAGTGATGGGATCGGGGGTGTCGGGATCGTCGCTGCAAGCGGAGAGGATTGCCGCCGCACAAATCCCGAGCGTAAGGATTGGTCGGAAGAAGTAGAATTTTTTCATAGTTGTTTTTTATGAGTGAAAGAATGAGAGTCTGCCAGCCAAAAGGTTAAAGAGGGAAGGGGTCGGGTACGCCGCCCCTTCCTCTTGAGCATCAGACGGTTTTGTTATCTGCGGATGGCGACACGGAACCCGATACCCGACTGTCGGCACATGTTGTTGGGATTCATGTCGATGCCGCCGGCCTGGAGGCTCCATTGAATGATTCGCAGGTTGTGTTCGTACGTGGTACCGTAGTCACCGCCACGGATGAATGCCAGATCATCCTGGTCACAGGGTTCATCGCGTCCGAACGGATCGGTCACCTCTTCGGGAGACGGGAATTCGCTCATGTATGGACGGTCGTACCAGTCGTGGTTCCACTCGCCGACATTTCCGCACATGTCGTAGATTCCGAGCGAGTTTGCGGGTTTCTGACCGACGGGATGAGTCTCCTCTTCGGCATTGTCGAGCCACCAGCCCATTGCCGAGGGATCATCCCCACCGGCGTAGAGATAGTTGTGCTGGGCAATTCCTTCCGCACCGCCTTTGGCCGCATATTCCCATTCGGCCAGTGTCGGCAGACGGTATCCCGTAGCGTTCATGTTGCAGTTGCGCTTGGCCGTTAGGATCCGGTGTTCGTCCCCGTATTCGATATCGGTCAGGTTGTAGAAGGTGGTATATCCTTCGCGCTTGCTCAATTCGTCGCAGAACTGCATGGCATCCCAGATGGAGACACACTCCACCGGGCGATTTTCGCCAATGGCCTTGAAAAAGGAGGGATTGAAGCCCATCACCTCGAAGAACTGTTCCTGTGTCACTTCGTACTTTCCGATTGAGAAGGATGTCAGGTTGCAATACCGGGCGTTGTCGATGATACTGGACTCGTCGGGTGCATCGCCTTCGAGGAATCGTCCGCCCGGGACGTCGATGAGTTCGATGAACTGGGCGCTCACTTCGGTACCATCCTGGGAAACACCGACCGAACCGTTACCGAATAGTTTTTCACCCGAGGTGTCGGTGCATGAAACGGTGATTGTGGCGCGGCGGGCGTTCTTTTCGTTGTTGGGCTCAACTGTGAAGGTGAAAGCGCCGTTCTCCAACTGACTGGTCTTGACCCACGAGGCGGGTTCATTGGATTTGGCATCGGTGGTTGCGATGGAGAAGGTGTATCCTGCCAGATCGACGATCGGAGCGCCGTCATAGTTCAGCGACACCTTGATCGTTGAGGCATCCGAGGCTCCAGCGGCCACCACCGTGTAGTTGCTGCCGGCCACGGTCACACCCGCAGCGGGATTGTCGGAGGTATCGAGCACCACTTCGCCGCCAATGGTCAGCGTGACGGTGTATTCGTGTGTTGTCTTGCTGTCTTCGGCCGTAACGGTGTAAATGACCGGCTGGGTGAAGTCATGGGTACTGCCGCTTGCGGGCGAGATTTTGGCGCCCTCCGAGACCTCGATGACCGGAGCCAGCGACGAGAGGTTCGTGCCGGCCTTCATGACTGCCGAAACGGTGTTCTGCCCGATTACGGCCTGACCGATCTGACCGGGGACCGAGAATCCGAGGATCTGAGCTTCATGGCTTTTCTCCGCTTCGACCACAACCGAGACCGTGTATTTCTGGGAGGTTATGCCGTCTTCAGCCGTCACGGTGTATTCCACCGGCGAGGAGAAGTCCTGCGCAACGCCGCTTGCCGGCGACACGCTGGCCCCGGCCGAGATTTCGATCTCGGGAGTCAGATTTGTAATGTCGGTTTCGAACGGCACGTTCACCGTGATCGTCATTTTCTCGTAATCGATGTCTGCGGGCATGGTCTGCTCGGGAATCGTGAAGTCGAGGATGTGTGCTTCAGCGCTTTTGGGCGTGGGAGCCTGAACGACCTTGAAGGTAAGCGGATTGATCGAGATGCCGTTTCCGGATCCTGTGAGCCGAACGTCGATTGACCGGGCGACTTCCGCGTTTTCGTAGGGCATGATGACGAATTGCAGTGCATTGTTTTTCGGCTGCACCTGACACCACTCTTCGGCGACGCTGTTGTTGGAGAGTTCGACCTGAAGCGAGACCCCGCTCAGCGCCGAACCGTCGGCCTTCTTCACGGCGATAGATGCCGATGGGTAGATGCCGTTATTGCTAACGTTGAGCGTGTTGGCCGAGAAGCTTACTCCCAGCAGCGAGGTAGAAGGGGCGAGCGTCACATCGGTTCTGACACCGCCTTCGCCGGTGTCGTCATCACTGCACGCCGCGAAGGAGCACATTGCGAGTGCCAGGATGCATCCATACTGAAAGAAACGTTTCATAATGCGGTTTTTTTGAGGTTTTCGAAAAAATGGTCCGAAGCGTCCGATGATCAGAGCAGGGCGCCGGGGATGTAGTTTGACGGATCCTTCGTATCGGAGAGTGCTCCCATTCGATAGATTCCGAATGTTTGTTTGAGCCACGTTTTGCGGAAGGTTTTCCCGGTTAGATAGTCACAGAGATTCCGGCCGCAATCGTTATCGAGCAGATACTGCGCATTTCCGACGGGATCGTAGTCCGTATTGTATCGGAGGAGTTTGGTTGTTCCATTGGGGTTCTCCATGATATCGAAGGTGAAGACAGCCGTGTAGAGTCCGAATTCGACCTCCATGTCGATGTATGGCTGTCCGTCGAGTTCACCGAATCGCAGATAGATGTCACCCAGCGTTACGCGGAATGTGGCGGAGATCTCCTGTCCGAACTTGACGAGTTGCTGGGCGATTTCGCATGATGTGTCGCCTCCGTACATGGTCATTCGTACGGCCAGCGTGGAGTATTTGTAGTTGCTGCCGGCCCCCAGCATGGCATCGAGACCGATGACGGCGTCATCCTGCCGTTGAACGGGGATCTGCTGAGAGGAGACAGCCGTGTAGCTTTGGGTTGTTTCGTTCCAGGTGAATCCCGAGACAATCGAACCCATCACGACGAACGGTTCCTGCAGGATGATGTTGTGGAAGAGGTCGACATAGGAGCCCGAAGATGTGGAGATGACGGAGTTTGTCCCCTGGACATA
>CALUKK010000027.1 GCA_944321205.1 uncultured Alistipes sp. | reverse complement strand
TGTCCTTTCCATAAAGTACACCGATTAAGGGTTACAAAATTAGTTTCCCAGGTGTCTTACGTCAAGATGAAGACCGTTGCAAATTAGTGCAGTTCAGTTTGTTACAAGCAATTCGGTGTACTTTTTTTGCATTAAATCAGGTACACCGAATAGGCCACAGATAACCTGCTTTTAGATGCCTTTTTTAGCACTTTTGCCAACAATGAAAAACCCTGTAAATGCGTGATTTACAGGGTTTTTCATTGTTTTAGCATGTGTGCCTTGCGGAGAGAGAGGGATTCGAACCCCCGGTACAGTTACCCGTACACCGCATTTCGAGTGCGGCCCGATCGACCACTCCGGCATCTCTCCTTTCTCGGTCGTTTGTGGGGCGCCTTGCCCCCCCCCATCACTCCGGCCCGTCTTTTTTCCGCCTCCTTTCAGGTTTTCCATCCCTTCCTTGTCGCGCGGAGGGCAAAACCGTTGTTTTGGGACTGCAAATATAGACATATTTTTTATTTTTATGCCCCTTCGGGTGAAAAAAAATACGATCTGATGAAAAAAAGCCCTCCCATAAGCCTCCAAACCCTTTTTGACGTCGGAAAAATCGCTATCTTTGAGGCGGGAGCAAGGCTCCTCGCATGCAGTATTCGGCGCCCAAATCCGTTTTAAGGATGAGCCGATACTAAAATCGGTATGATTTTCGTTTTTTGTCTAAAGGAAACTAACGCAAACTCAAGTGCGCTATGAAAAAGTTCAAGATTTTAATCGGAATACTCTTCCTTACGGCTGGATCGGTCGGGTGCTCGTCGCTCTACCAGGCCTCGGCAGGATATGCTTCCGACGATCTCTATGCCGTGCATGACCGTGCCCAGATCGCCCGCAAGCAACAGGCCGAAGCCGAAGCCCAGCGTGCAGCCGCCGAAGCCCGCAAGGCCGAATGGGAAGCCCGGATCGCGGAGGCGGAAGCCGCTGCGGCCGAAAACAGGTATTATGAGTACACCTCCCCCGATGCGAATCCTTACGAGAGCATTCTCGCCGATGATTACGAAAGTGCCTATGCCCGTCGTCTGAGAGGGTTCGAATCGCCGACCTACAAGATGCCGTCAAGTTATCTCGATGCGCGTTACAGTTCTGCTTTCACCTATGCCTCGGCCTACGATCCGGCGTTCTACAACATCGTCATATCGGGTGATCAGGTGTGGGTCGAGCCCAAGTACATCACCTCGATGTTCGGAACCTGGGGCGGAACGGTTTTGTGCGATCCCTGGTATTATGGCTGGAATTGGCCCTGGGGCCCGAGTTTCACCTTCGGCAACTGGGGCTGGAGTCTCGGGTGGAGCAGTTGGTACAATCCGTGGTATTATGCCTCCTGGTACGGACCCTGGGGACCGTGGTACTATGATCCCTGGTGGAGCCCCCGCTGGTATGGATGGTACGACCATCACCATTATTGGGGCCCCGGATGGCATGCCGGAGTCCCCCGCAAGAACTATTACGCCAATCCGGGCGGACGTCCTGCTCACAACTATATCCCTGGGCGAAGTCTTTCGGGCCGGACCTACGGTACCTCTTCGGGCAGCTATGGATCCCGCGCCAACAGCGGTCGCCGGAGTGTGACATACGAAAGCCGTTACGGAAGCCGACGCGACAGCAGTCCCTTCGGAAACAGCGGTTCTCGCGGAACCTACAACAATTACAACAAATACAACAACTATAATAACAACAGCAACCGGACCCGTTTCCCGAGCTATAACAGCGGCAGCTCCAACAGCGGCTCGCGGGGCAGCAGCTACAACAGCGGTGGCTTTGGCGGTTCACGCGGCGGATCGGTCGGTGGCGGCGGCTTCGGCGGCGGTTCGCGCGGCGGATCGGTCGGGGGCGGCGGCTCGCGGGGCAGCCGGTAATTTACGGTTCTACAAATTGTTTCGAATATGAAAGGTATGATCAAAAATATGGGTATGCTGTGTCTGGCGGTCTTGTCGGCGATATCCCTCCGGGCTCAGAATACCGATGCGAGGATCAATTACGGATTCGGCGGTTCCGTGCTCAACCGGGACATGCTGTGGGCGTCGGACTTCGCGGAGTTGAGCCGCACGCACCTCTTCGGAACGGCCCGGGTCATGGGTATGGGCGGTGCCTTCACCTCGCTCGGAGCCGATCTCTCCTCGATGGCTCTCAACCCCGCAGGGCTGGGAATGTATCGCAGCAACGAGTTTTCATTCACGCCGCTCGTGAACGTGTCGCACGCCTCGACCGACGGTACGGCCTCGTGGCAGAACAACAACAAGACGCGTTTCGCCTTCGGTAATGTCGGAGTGGCCCTGAACGTCTTTGAGAGCGGTTCCCGGGCCCTGACCAGCCTGACGGTCGGTCTGGGGCTCAACCGTGTGTCCGATTTCAACAACCGCTACTCTTTCTCCGCGGAGTCGATCTTTACTCCGGCTCCCGCGGGACAGGATCCTCTGCTGATGCCCACCATCGCGGATATCTTCTCGCAGCAGTTGAACTCCTGGAGCGTCCGGCCCGTTTCGTCTACGGTGAACGGGGAAACGAATTATTCCCTGCCGATCGGTGATATGGATCCCAGCGTCTGGCCGGCAACGCTCGGTTACGACGGATACATGATCGACTACAATCCCAACGGAGGAGTGAAACCCTGGCAGGTGGGGCGGATCGGTGACAATGCCTCGGTCCTCCATTCGATGGATGTGGTCAACAGCGGTTCGATCAATGAGTTCGACATTTCGTTGGGCGGCAACATCAAGAATATCGTCTATTTCGGTGCGACGATCGGCATCCAGAGCGTCTACAAGCGTACGGCGATGACCTATCAGGAGGAGTACGGCTATCCCGATGGTGTGGCGCAGAGCTATTATAATGGCACGTGGTCGGATCTGACCGAACAGTTGGAGATGATGAATCTCTACCAGCGGATGGTCATCGACGGCAGCGGCGTGAACTTCAAACTCGGAGTGGTGGTACGTCCCATAGGCGGACTGCGTGTGGGCATGGCCTTCCATACGCCGACCTACTATTCGCTCGACTACTCCTATCGGGCCGGCATCACGACCCGTATCGTGCAGACCGAAGATATCATCAACAACAGCGGGCCGATCCAGGGTGTGGAGGCCGGAAACGACTCGCCTCTGGCCAGCAACGAAGGTCCTGACAGCTGGAATTTCTCCTCTCCGGCACGCTTGATGTTCGGCGCTTCGTACACGTTCGGAAACTTCGCCATCGTGTCGGTGGATTACGAACGCGACTGGTACAACAGTATCCGCATGAAGCATCTGCCCCGTTACAACGAACTCTCCGCGGAGGACTACAAGGCCGAGTTCAAGAACAACTTCCAGGCAACGAATGCCATTCGCGTAGGAGCCGAGATCCGGCCTCTGCCGATTCTGGCCGTACGGCTGGGGGGCGGCTACACGGACTCGATGCTCAAGGATCGCGAGGCATACACCTATGGCATCAATTCCGGCATGCCGGTGACTTATGCGAGCCATTACATCTCGGCGGGTCTCGGTGTGGCGCTTTCGCACAACGTCTCGCTGGATCTTGCCTATCAGAACGTCTCCGACAAGCTGAACGGTTATCAGCTCTTCTTCAGTCGGGATTATGAGTCGGGGGATTTGATGACCTGGTCCGGGACCTATGAAACCTCCCTTACGAGGCACTACATCTCCATGACGCTCAATTTCCGCTTCTGACCGCAGGGGCGGTGCTGGAAGAAGGGGCGCCGAGTCCGGACGGTTCCCGGGAGCGGGAGCCCCGGGTGTCGGGCAACCCCAATGCCCGGAGGAAGATGCCCTGCCGAGAATATAAGGTCCGCTTTCGTGGCGGACCTTGTATTTTTTTGTATATTTGCGCCACGAAACGAATTAAAAAACAAAATAGAACCATGGCTAAGGAACTCAAAGACCTCACCAAATCGGACGAAAACTATTCGCAGTGGTACAACGACCTGGTGGTGAAGGCCGGGCTGGCCGAGAATTCGGCCGTGCGCGGATGCATGGTCATCAAACCCTATGGTTACGCCATCTGGGAGAAGATGCACGATGCTCTGGACAAGATGTTCAAGGAGACGGGACACCAGAATGCCTATTTCCCGCTCTTCATACCCAAATCCTTCTTCTCGAAGGAGGCTCACCATGTCGAAGGCTTCGCCAAGGAGTGCGCCGTGGTGACCCATTACCGGCTGAAGAACGATCCCGAAGGCAAAGGTGTCGTGGTGGATCCCGATGCCAAACTCGAAGAGGAACTGATTGTCCGCCCCACGTCGGAAACCATCATCTGGAATACCTACAAGAACTGGATCCAGTCGTATCGGGATCTGCCGATCCTCTGCAACCAGTGGGCCAATGTCGTGCGCTGGGAGATGCGTACGCGGCTGTTCCTGCGTACGGCCGAGTTCCTCTGGCAGGAGGGACATACGGCCCATGCCACGCGGGAGGAGGCCGTCGAGGAGGCTACGAAGATGATTCATGTCTATGAACGATTCGCCCGGGAGTGGATGTCGCTGCCGGTGATCGTGGGGCATAAGTCGCCCAACGAACGCTTCGCCGGAGCGGAGGATACGTTGACCATCGAGGCGATGATGCAGGACGGCAAGGCGCTCCAGAGCGGAACCTCCCACTTCCTGGGGCAGAACTTCGCCAAGGCCTTCGATGTGCAGTATGTCAACAGGGAGGGAAAACTCGAATATGTCTGGGCTACCTCCTGGGGCGTGTCAACCCGTCTGATGGGGGCGCTCATCATGGCGCATTCGGACAACAACGGTCTGGTCCTGCCGCCGAAACTCGCACCGATCCAGGTGGTGATGATCCCCATCTACAAGGGCGAGGATCAGCTCGTCGAGATCCGCAAGCGTTTCGAAGCCATCGCCTCGCAACTGCGCGAGAAGGGCATCTCGGTCAAGATCGACGACCGCGACAACGTCCGTTCGGGCTTCAAGTTCGCCGAATACGAGTTGAAGGGTGTGCCGGTTCGTCTGGCCATGGGCCCGCGTGACATGGAGAATGATACGATCGAACTCGTGCGCCGCGACACGCTCGAGAAGACGACCGTCCCGCAGGAGGGACTCGTCGAGCGTATCGAGGGGTTGATGACCGAGATCCAGGAAAATATCTACCGCAAGGCGCTGGCTTTCCGCGACTCGATGATCACGAAGGTCGATACGTGGGAGGAGTTCAAGGAGGTGCTCGATACGAAGGGCGGCTTCATCTCGGCGCACTGGGACGGAACCGTGGAGACCGAGGTGGCGATCAAGGATGCCACGAAGGCCACGATCCGTTGCATTCCGCTCGATGCACCGGACGAGGAGGGTGTCTGCATCTACTCGGGCAAACCCTCGCATCGCCGCGTGCTCTTTGCCCGCAGCTATTGACGGTGCGGCAAACGCGACGAGAGGGAGGGGCGGGGCCCCATTCGGAACAGGGGCGGCAACGGTGGTTGCTGCCCCGTTTCGTTGAAAAACGGTCCGGCGGTTTGCCGTCGGCAGGAATCTTCCGGCAGGCTCCGTGGAGGTGTCGGGTTACGATTTGTAAGCAGGTTGTGAAAAAATGTGTAAGTATTATATACTTACACCCCTCCGAAACGGGCTCCGGAATGAATAAAATCATATTCCCGAAGTTCCATTTCATAAAAAAATTTGTTACCTTGGCATCGTAAACAACCCGAACGATGTCACTCTCCGATGTAGAAAAACTCTTCAACGAACATTTCCATTGCGCGGTCTACATGGCGCAATCGATCGTCTCGTCCAAGGAGATCGCCGAGGATATCGTGCAGAATGTTTTCATCAAGCTGCTCGACGACCGTCATGCGGAGGTGAAGTATCCTGTGAGTTTCCTCTACATCTGTGTGCGCAATGCCGCTCTTGACTACGCCCGGTCCCACGCCTGTTCGTTACGGGCCATGAGCCGTTTCCAGCGGGTGCGCGAAGAGGACTCTTCCGAGGAGGAGTTCAATTTCCTGCCGCCCGAAGAGTCCGAACACCTGATGCATCTCCAGCAGCTCTTCAAGGCCGTGGAGCAACTCCCGCCCCGGACCCGGGAGGTTGTGCGGCAGGTCTATTTCAACGATCGTTCCTATCAGGAGACCGCCGATCTGCTGGGTGTGTCGCTGGCTACCATCAAGTCGCACATGTACCAGTCGTTCCGGATGCTGCGCGAACGCCTCGCCGACCTTTACCAGGGCCGAGCTCGAAAAAAAAGAGCCAAATTCTGATTTTTTTCGTTTTTTTCTAAGGATTTTTCCACAACCGCGCGTCTATAATAACAGAAAGCGCGGTTTTTTGGCGCATGCTTCCGCCCCGAAAGACCGCAGATACGACCCTTACGCGCGAACGGAAAATGCTCAACGAAACCGAATTATACCGACTGTTATCCGCCTGCAAGGAGAAGACGATCGATCCTTCGGACCGACTCAAACTGGAGATGTGGGCCGGCGAATCCGAGGAAAACAGGGCCTTGTTGGACCTGCTGACCGGAAACTCGCAGGATGCTGAACAGCTTCGAATGCTCTACTCCTACGATCGGGATCGCGTTTGGCGCAATGTCCGTCGGGAAGCCCTGCGCAACCGCCGGCGGCGGATCTTCCGGGCCCTTGTCCGTACTTCGGCGGCGGCGGTACTGCTGTTGGGACTCATCTGGGGCGGTGAGCGGATCTACGACTTCTATCAACACCGTGATACGCTGGCGTCGCTCATCCCGCCGGGACGCACGAAGGCCGTTCTGGAACTCTCCTCCGGAATGAAGGTCGCACTGACCGATGGCCCCGAGCAGCTGCTGACCGAAGCCGACAGAACCGAAATCCATGTCGATGCGGAGTCGACCACGTTCCAGGCCTCTGAAGCATCCCCGGAACGGAACTCCCGGACCCGGAACAAAACCTCCGAACCCGTACGCCCGCTTATCAACCGGTTGACCGTGCCCCGGGGCGGAGAGTATCAGATCGAACTCAGCGACGGTACCCGGGTCTGGCTCAATGCCGAATCGGAGATCACCTTCCCGACGCGGTTCACCGACAGCCTGAGAGAGGTCCGGCTTCGTGGCGAGGCTTATTTCGAGGTCCGGGCCGATGCGGCACACCCCTTTATCGTGCATACCGATCTGCTGTCGGTGCGGGTGCTGGGCACGTCATTCAATCTGACCACCTACGACGACGATCCGACGGTCGAGACCACCCTGATCTCGGGATCGCTCAAGGTAATCCGTGATCAGGTCGAGACCCTGCTCCGTCCCGGCATGCAGGCCCGGCTGGACAAGGCATCCAATACGATGACCACGCATGAGGTCTATGCCGAGAGTTATGCGGCCTGGGCACACCGGATGTTCTCGTTCTTCAATGAACCGATTCCGTCGATCTGCCGCAAACTCGCGCGTTGGTACGACGTGGAGATCGATGCTTCGGATCCGGCTTTGAAAGATATCCTCTATTCGGGAATGATCGAACGCGCCGAAACGCTCAACGACATTGCCGAACTCTTCTCCGTAACCAACGAATTGATTTTCCGCGAACGGGAGGGACGAATCATCGTAGAGAAAAACCGACAGGTTAGGTAATCATATTGTTTCACTTAAAAGTTAATTAGGTTATGGGTAAATTTCTACACTCGGAGTACCCGCCTCGACTGGGCCGTCTGTGGGCGGTGACCCTTCTGGCGGCGATCTTCCTCTTTTCGTCCATTCCGGTTGTGTGCGCGTCTGTAACCGCTGATTATCAGGCGGATAGTGAGGGGGGGGGATTCGCTCCGTGTCTCCTTCAGTGTGAAGAACGCCTCTCTTGAGGAGGTGCTGTTGACACTCAAGAAGAAGACGAATTACTATTTCCTCTACAACAGCAAGGCCGTGCGTGCCATCTCCGGCATCACCCTCAAGGTGCAGAATGCCTCCGTGGAGAGCATCCTCTCGGCCTGTCTGAAATCCACGCCTTTCGAGTACACCATCAAGGACAACACCATCGTCATCAAGGCGAAGCCCGGACAGGAACAGGCCGAAGCCCAGGAGGATCCGAGACGGCTGTTGCTCGGAACGGTGACCTCCCAGCAGACCAAACAACCGCTGGCCGGTGTCACCGTCTACGTCAAGGGTGGCCGCCACGGTTGCGTAACCGATTCCAACGGAGAATATATCCTGGAGTTCGAGACCCTGCCCGAACCCAAGGAGACGAATATTGTCTTCAGTTTCGTGGGAATGGAGACGCAGACCATCCCCTTCACCGGACAATTGCGCATCAATGTCGCCATGAAGGAGTCTGCGGACGAAATGGAGAATGTCGTCGTGACGGGTTATGCCAATGTCCGCAAGGAGAGCTTCACGGGTAACACCGTCTCCATTTCGAAGGATCAGTTGCAGAAGGTCTCCAAGACCAATGTGATGAAGGCGCTCCAGACCTTCGACCCTTCGTTCCGCATCAAGGAGAATACGACCTGGGGTTCGGACCCCAATGCCCTGCCGGAGGTCTACATCCGTGGTGAGTCGGGCATCGGAACCAAGGAACTCGACCGCGACGAGTACAGCAAGGCCAACCTCAAGGACAATCCCAACCTGCCGGTCTTCATCCTCGACGGCTTCGAGATCACGGCTCAGAAGCTCTACGACATGGATATGAACCGGATCGAGAACATCACCATCCTGAAGGATGCCGCGGCAACGGCCCTCTACGGTTCGCGTGCCGCCAATGGCGTGGTGGTCATCACGTCGGTGGCTCCGACGCCCGGCAAACTCAACGTTTCGTACAGCATGGTCGGCGACGTGGTGGTTCCCGACCTGAGCGACTACAACCTGATGAATGCTGCCGAAAAGCTTGAGCTTGAGCGGATTGCCGGATGCTATGACAAGTCTATGAATCCGAACAGCGCCGTGTCGCAGAATGACATGTGGACGGAGTACAACGGCAAGCTGGCCAACGTGATGAAGGGTGTTGATACCTATTGGCTGGCAAAGCCTCTGCGCACGGCCTTCAACCACAAGCACAGTATCTATATCGACGGCGGTAGCGATGCCTTCCGCTTCGGAGTCGATTTCCAGTATGCCAACCAGGACGGTGTAATGAAGGGATCGAAGCGTGACCGTATCGGTGCGGGTGTTTATTTGCAGTACGTCTACCGCAACGTCTCGATCAAGAACTATGCGTCGTTCCTGCAGACGGATTCCGAAGAGTCTCCCTATGGCTCGTTCTCGAAGTATACCACGGCACTCCCTTATGATGAGTACATGGATGAGAACGGCAACTACCTCGAGACGCTCCGCAATTGGGATAATTCGTCGCGGGATCGTGAGAATCCGCTCTATGAGGCCGGACTCCAGAACTTCAACCGTTCGAAAAACCAGGAGTTTATCAACAACCTCTCGGTGAACTGGAATATCACGCCTTATCTGTTGCTCAAGGGGCAGTTGAGCATCACCAAGACGATCGACGATACGGATATTTTCTATGATCCGCTTTCGAAGCAGAGTCCGATTGTGCTCAGTACGTCGAACCTGGCTGCCGGATCACTCTCCACGTCACGCGGAAACGGCATGCGTTACGACTTCAACTCCTATCTGTCGTTCAACCGCAGTTTTGCACAGCACAACATCAATGCTCAAGCCGGTGTCAATATCCTCAGCAACACCAGTACGAACCTGAATGCTACTTATCTGGGCTTCCCCTCGGGCAGCCTCAGCTCGATCAACTATGCACAGGAACTTCAGAGCAAGCCGGTCAGCACGGAGAGCACTTCTCGGACCGTCGGATTCCTGATGGCCGCCAACTACAGCTTCCAGGATATCTACCTGCTCGATGCTTCGTGCCGTTTCGACGGAAACTCGGCCTTCGGAAAAGATCGTCGTTTTGCGCCGTTCTGGTCCGGTGGTGTGGGCTTGAATATCCACAACTACGAATTCATGAAGGATTCGCCCGTGTCGCTGCTGAAGGTACGTGCCACCTATGGCCAGACCGGTAAGATCAACTTCCCGGCCTATGCTGCCCGCACGACCTACACGATTCTCTCGGACGAGTGGTACAAGACCGGTTTCGGTGCCACGCTCAAGGCGTTGGGCAACACCGATCTGACGTGGGAGACCACCAATACGTTTGATGTCGGATTCGAACTGGGTCTGTGGAACGACCGCTTCTATACGAAGTTCTCTTACTACGACAAAGTGACCAAGGACCTGATCAACGACGTGACGATCCCCAGCTCGACGGGCTTTACGACCTATCGTGACAATATCGGCGAGATCTCGAACCGCGGTGTCGAGGTCGATCTGCGCATCACGGCCATCCAGCGTCGCGATCTGTTCCTGACCTTCAATGCCAACCTGGCCCACAACCGCAACCGTCTGACGAAGATCTCGCATTCGCTGCAGGAGTACAACCGTCGGGTGCAGGATCTGATCGACAACGGTAACATCTATCAGGACGACTTCATGTCGAAGCCCTTCACGCAGTATGTCGAGGGCGTTTCGATCAATTCGATCTGGGGTATGAAGTCGCTGGGCATCAATCCGGCAACCGGTGAGGAGGTCTTTGTCACCAAGGACGGATTACCTCCAACTGGATTACCTCCCAGCAGCAGGTCCTCGGAGTCACGGATCCCAAGATTCAGGGCTCTTTCGGCTTCAACCTTCAGTGGAAGCAGTTCACGCTCTATACGACGTTCCTCTATGAGGCCGGAGGCCAACGCTACAACCAGACGCTGGCCGACAAGGTCGAGGGTGTGAACATCTATTCGTCGAATGTCGATCGCCGCGTGTTGACGGATCGCTGGAGCCAGCCGGGGCAGCATGCTCTCTACAAGAAGATGCCCTCCGGCCAGCAGCTGAGTATCGAGAAGACCCGGTCAACGTCGCGTTTCGTCCAGAATTACAACATGCTGGAGATGCCGTCGCTGACGCTGGGCTACGAGTTCAAGCGCGAATGGATCGCACCGCTGCGGCTGAGCATGCTGCGCCTGGAGATCGGGGCCAACGATCTCTTCCACGTCTCTTCGGTCAAGCAGGAACGAGGCTTGAGCTATCCCTACGCCCGTACGTTTACCTTTGCGATCCGGGCTGCTTTCTAATACGTTAAAATTCGGACGAACATGAAAAAAACATATATCCTGCTTCTCGCATCCTTCGCCCTGCTGGCGACGGTCTCCTGCGAAAAATGGCTCGATGTCAATCCTGCCGACGAAGTGACCGAGGAGAATCTGTTCAAGGTCGGATCCGGGTATCGCAATGCGTTGAACGGCGTCTACAAGAGTCTCTCCTCGTCGTCGCTCTACGGTCGTGAACTGACCTGGGGTATGGCCGATGTCCTCGGGCAATGCTATCAGTCCTACAATTTTTATGGGCATGCCTATTCGGACTTTGCCTCTTATGACTATACCTCGGACGACGCCAAATCAGTCATCTCCTCCCTCTGGGGCGAGGCCTACAACGCCATCGCCAACTGCAACAACATCATCGGACGTATCGAAAACGAGCCCGATTCGAAATTCCAGGGCGGGAAGCTCGAACGGGAGATGATTCTGGGAGAGGCGCTGGCCCTGCGCGGTTTCATCCATTTCGTGGTGCTCTCCTATTTTGCTCCGGCACCTGTGGTGGGCGATACCCGGAACTGGATCCCCTATTATGAGACGTTCCCCTCGACGGGCGAGCCCTATCTTACGGTGGACGCGGTTCTCGAGCGGATCATCCGCGACATGAAACGCGGCTACGAACTGGTCGAACCCTTCGATACCTATTGCTCGGAAGACGGAATGGAGGATCACCGCAAATGGTTGCAGGCCTCCTATCGGTTCTATGCCCAGCAGGGGTGGGCGGATGCTCCGCAGGATCCCTTCCTTGCCTATCGCGGTTATCGCATGAGCCGGGCGGCCATCTCGGCCCTTCTGGCTCGAGTCTACAACTATGCCGGGCAGCATGATCTGGCGGCCACGGAGGCTCAGCGGGTTATCGATATGAATTACAACGATCTGAAATACTTCGAATTCACGGATGCCGCAACCGTTGCCGGGGATTACAAGATGTGCAAGGATCTGATCTTTGCCCTCAGTGACGTGAATCTGGTCCGCAATTACGAGTCCTATGCCCAGTCGCCGACCATGGAGTTTGTCTTGTCGTACGATTTTGATAACCTTTTTGACAGTGGATCGGATTACCGGTTGACCACACTGATCAGTAAGAGCGGTTGGAGTTCCTATCCGAAACGCTATACGACACCGTCGGGTTCGGGCTCTTCCGAAACCCTCGACATCCTGCCGGTTATCCGTCTTTCGGAGATGTATTACATCCTGGCCGAGAACTATGCCGCAAAGAACGACTACACCAATGCCACGGCGATGCTTGAAACCGTGCGGCGGGGTCGCAACTGCGGTGCGAACATGCTCGAAGGGCTTATTACGGACCAGGCCAGCTTTGTAGTACAACTGCTCAAGGAGGTCCGCCGAGAGTTTCTTGAAGAGGGTCTCACCTTCCTGTATTACAAAAAGTTGAATGATACGTCACTCAACTGGTCCTTGACGGACGAGTCCTTCTATTTCCCGCTTCCGGAGAACGAGACTGTCAATTAATCCGAAAAACGGCTGAAAATCATGAAAAAGTTCCGTTTTACATACCTACTTTCGGGGTGTTTGGCCTTCGTCTCTCTGCTGGGAGCCTGTGGCCAGTCCGATATCGAACCCTATTCGTCGAAAGACATGATCTGGTTCACCCAGCAGGATGAAAACTATGAACCGGTCAATGAGATTGTCCGTTCGTTTTCGCTCTATCCCGGGGCGGAGACGCTCGATGTCGCCTTCGAGGTCAATCTGATCGGGTCGGTGGTCGATTACGATCGGACCTATCTGGCCGTGGTGGTGGATTCGCTCACGACGGCCCTGCCCGCCGAGTATGAACTCCATCCGCAGATCCTCCATGCCGGACAGGTGAAGGACCAGATGCTCATTACGCTGAAAAAGAGCGAGCGGCTCAAGAACGAGGAGGTGAAACTTACGCTGCATATCATTGCCAACGAGAGCTTCGATCCCGGATACAGCGATGGATTGCAGGTCAGCGTGACGTTCAATGATATCACCACCCGTCCCGACTGGTGGACGGACGAGGTGGCCCGGAGTTACTTCGGAGACTATTCGAAAGAGAAGTTCGAGGCCTTCTACAACTATTCGGGGCGCAACGAGATCGACGGTCTGCTGCCCTCCGATCTGCGCAAACTGCTTTTGGGCTTCAAGGAGTACATCCGGGAGAACAACATTACCGAGGCCGATGGCTCCGAGATGATCATTCCCGTCTATTAAAATGAGGAGAACCATGAAGAAAACAGTGATATTAGGGGCCGTTGTCGGCCTGGTCGGCCTGTTGACCTCCTGCTACGAGGACAAGGGCAACTACGACTACAAGGATGTCAATGAATTGACGATCGAAATGGAGGAGGGCAGCACGCTGTCTCCCGATTTCCGGCTCTCGATGGGTGAAACCGTCGAGCTGCACCCCGTCATCAAGTTTGTCAATGGTGAGGGCGACCTGGAGCGTCTGGAATACCAGTGGACCCTGATCCCCGATTCCCAGAACTGGCAGGATACCTATACGGAGGAGGGGTGGAATACGCTCGATTTCATCTGGGAACCCGATTTCCTGATTCCGAACGGCCGTCTGCAACTCACGGTTACGGATCCCGTAACGGGGCTTCAGAGTTTCGGAGAGGCCTATATCTCCGTAGCGAGCCGTTACGATGTCGACGGGGCAATGATCCTTTCGGAGAAGGATGGCAAGACGATGTTCTCCTTTATCAAGGGTACGGAATTTGATCTGACGATCCCAACGGAGGTTGAGGTTTTCGAGGATGTCTATTTCAAGGAGAATGGAGAGGATCTCCCGGCCGGTCCGATTCGGATGCATGAACACTTCTGTATGGACGCCTCCACGTGTGGCCAGATTCTGATCATGACCGAAAACGGGGCGTTGGATATCAGCGGTCTGGATTTCCGTAAGGATATCGACCTGCAGGAGGCTTTTGACGGTCAGAGCTATCCCGAAGGGTTCGGGTATGCCAGCGATGCCATGTTTATGGATCGGGTCGATCTGGTCATGGATGCCGACGGACATGTTTATAGTCGGCTGAAGAATACCAATGAGCTTTTCCATTCGGGCTATTTCCTGCCCAATCAGCTTACCGTTGACGGAGAGCAGGAACCGCTGGTGGGGTGTCGGCCCATTGTGGCGCCGTTCAAGAACAATATGCAAAGTTGTCTGCTGTATGATTCTGCAAAACGACGCTTTGTGGTCGTAGGCGATGCCGGAACCGGCAGTTGGGACGGCCCTGTTGAAGAGAATGCCGGAAAACCGATTGCTTTGCCTGCTCCGGTCGACACGCCGGCCGGTGTTGTCGATGCTTTCCTGGCACCGACAGGCATGGATTCCGATGCGGAGATCATTGCGATCAACTATTTTACCAACAATGATTATACGCGTTATGGTTCCGTAAGTTATTCGATCGTCTTCTACATGGATGGTAAAACCTATTGTCAGGAGATCACCGTTCAAAAGGAGTATGGTTCTTTCAGATTCTCGGTGCTGGATCCTGCCGTGTATGAGATCACGGGTCTACCCGGCAAGCCGACGTTTGCCTATGGGGTACCCTTCTACAAATATACTTATGCGAACAACCCGATGATGTACATTGCCGTGGGGAATGAACTGTATGTCTATGACCGGATGAATCCGACGCTTCCGGTTGTCAAGTACAATCCCCGGACGCCCGATGGCGAACTGCTGCAGAACGGCTTTACGGCCGATATCGTGGATATGAACTGCGAGAATTTCGGCAGTCGCTGGGGTGTGCTTGCACTTGCCGACGGCCGGGTCTTCATCCTCAAGACCATCGATACGGCCTATCCCGAGAACCAGATCGTCTATTATGATTCGGGCGACCTCTCCTACGGAACGGTCAAGCAGGTTCTGTGCAAGACCGGCGGATTGAACGCGTGGGGATATTATTAGTCGTGACTTGTGTTGGAACGATGCCACCCCGCAGTCTCAAGACTGCGGGGTGACAATCGAAATCATACGAATATTTGCAACCGACTTTTTTATGGACAATGCTGTCGTATCGGTAAGAAACCTGTGGCACAAGTACCATGTGCAATGGGCCATTCAGGATATCAGTTTCGATATTACCGATCAGGGAGTGGTGGGGCTGCTCGGATCGAACGGCGCCGGGAAATCCACAACGATGAACATTATTTGCGGCGTGCTCAACCAGACGCGCGGCCAGGTGCTGATCGAGGGCGTGGACCTGCGGGAGAACCCCGTCGAGGCAAAACGCCATATCGGTTTTCTGCCGCAGAAACCCCCTCTTTATGCGGATCTTACCGTGCGTGAGTATCTGACCCATTGCGCCCATTTGCGGCTGATGGATCCGGCCCGGATCCCCGAAGCGGTGGGGCGGGCCATGGAGCGGTGTGCCATCACCGGGTATGCGGGCCGTCTGATCCGCAACCTCTCGGGCGGCTATCAACAGCGCGTGGGCATTGCCCAGGCCATCGTTCACAACCCGAAGTTCGTGGTCCTCGATGAACCTACGAACGGCCTGGATCCCAATCAGATCGTCGAAATCCGGAACCTGATCCGCGAAATCGCCTCCAGCCATTCGGTGCTCTTGTCGACCCATATTCTCTCGGAAGTCCAGGCCATTTGCAGCCAGATCAAGATGATCGAACACGGACGGCTGGTCTTCTCGGGAACCATGGAGGAGTTCGACAACTATATCGAACCGACGAGTTTCATCGTCGAGTTCGGCGAGGTGCCGCCGCTCGAGACCCTTCGCAGCATCGCCGTCGTACGGGACATCGAACCCCTGGACGAAAACCGGTTGCGCATCCGTTTCCAGGATGATTGCCGCGTGACCCGCGAATATATCCGTCAGAGTGTGCTTCGGGAGTGGGACCTGCGCGAAATCTATATCGAACGCAGCTCGCTCGACGAAATCTTCGCCCAACTCTCGGGCAAGCGCGGACAAAATCTATGACAAACCCCGGAAACGTTCTTGCCGTCATGAAATCCAACCATTTTCTGCGCTCCACGCTGCGCATCGCCCGCATCGAACTCAATACGATGTTCTATTCGCCGGTAGCCTGGCTCGTGCTGGTCATCTTCGCCTTCCAGGTGGGGATGAGCTTCTCCGGCGTCATGGATACCTATATTCGCAGCAAACTGATGGGATATGGAGGTTATGGTGTCACCGGAGGCCTCTTTTCCGGCATGCAGGGGATCTTCCCGCCCGTGACGAACTATCTGTATCTCTATATCCCGTTGATTTCGATGGGCCTGATGAGCCGCGAATATGCCAGCGGTTCGATCAAACTGCTCTTCTCGTCGCCGATCTCCAATGCCTCGATCATCCTGGGCAAGTATCTCGCCATCCTGACCTACGGACTGACCCTTACGTTGATCCTCCTGGGATATGTGGTATATGCCTGCTTCGCCGTCGAGCATCTCGATCTGCCCTTCGCCTTGACCGGCGTACTGGGAATCTTCCTGTTGCTGTGCACCTATTCGGCCATCGGGCTCTTCATGTCGACGATCACCTCCTATCAGGTGGTGGCCGGCGTCGGAACGCTGGCCGTGCTGGCCGTGCTGAACTACATCGGTCAGGTGGGACAATCCACCGAACTGATTCGCGATCTGACCTATTGGCTCTCGATCCGCGGCCGGGTCTACGAATTCATCCTGGGAATGAATGCCAGTGAGGCGGTGGTCTATTTCCTGGCATTGATTCTCTTTTTCCTCTCGCTGTCGATCATCAAACTCAATACGGATCGTGCCGAACGCAATTTCCGACGCCGCTTCTTGTCGTATGGCGGAGCCTGTGTGGCATTGATCGCCGTGGCGCTGGTCTCGTCGCGGCCCGAAAGCAAGTTCTATCTGGATGCCACACGCCCCGACAGCAATACGTTGGCGCGCGAAAGCCTCGATATAATGGCCCGGCTCGATGCGCCGATGACCATCACGACCTATGTGAATGTGCTGGATCCGAACGCCTATTCCGTGATGCCGATACAGCGGAACGATGACCTTCGACGTTTCGAGAAGTATCTGCGTTTCAAGCCCGCGATCAAGATGAAATATGTCTACTATTGGGCGGATTGCGGCAATGAACAGCTTCGGGAACGCTATCCGGGACATACCGACGAAGAGTTGGCCCGGATCATCTCTGAAGCCAACGGCATGAAGTTCCGCAAGGTCCTCGACAAGGAGCAGATCGACCGCATGATCGATCTGAAGCCCGAAGGTTATCGCATTATCCGGGTGGTCGAATACGGAGATGGACAGACGGCCGTGCTGCGCATGTTCGACGATATGGAGAAGCATCCGGGTGAGGCGGAGATTTCGGCGGCCTTCCGGCGTTTTCTGGATCCTTCGCCGCGGGTTGCCCTCCTTACGGGACACACCGACCGGACGATGGACAATCCCGGAGATCGGGGATACAATCGCTTCAGTCATAACCTCTCGTTCCGCAACTCTTTGATCAATCAGGGCTTTACGCCCGAAGAGCTGGATCTCGCGGCCGGCGACATCCCCGAAGGAGTCGATATCGTGGTGCTGGCGGATCTGAAGACTCCGTTGTCGGATGTCGAACGTGCCCGGCTGGATGCCTACATCGCCCGGGGCGGCAATCTCTATCTGCTCGGGGATGTGAACCGCGCCCGGACCATGAATCCCATCCTGCATGATCTGGGGCTTGAATTCGGTGAGGAGATGATCGTGCAACCGACCACGGATCAGGATCCTACCCTGGTGCCGGCCGTCATAACCCCTCAGGCTGCCATGATTTATCCCCGCTTCGAACGCCTGCGTCTCTACGGTTATCGGGTTGCCATTCCCGGAGGCGTGGAGATCCGTCCTTACGGCGACGACTCGACATTCCGGCGCATCCCGCTTCTTGTGACCGACGCGGAGGGCGCCTGGAACGAACGCGAAACCACCGATTATATCGATGAGGTCCCGCAATTCAATCCGGCGGCCGGAGAGCACCAGGGTGAGTTCCTGTTGGCCGTGGCCCTTTCGCGTCGGGTCGGGCAGAAAGAGCAGCGGATCGTGGTGGTCGGAGATGCCGACTGCATCAGCAACCGCGGACTGTCGGCCCAATACTGGTTTGCGGCCACCAATTTCTCGCTTATCAACGGGGTGTTCCGTTGGATGTCCTACGATCAGTTCCCGATCGATACCACCCATCCGGATCCCATCGACAACGAAATCCGACCCGGAAAACCCGCCCGCAAATGGAACAAGATCGCCATGATGTGGATTGTTCCGGGGCTGTTGCTGCTGGCCGGCCTTGTGTTAATCGTCAAACGTCAACGCGGATAAATCATGGAAAACAAACCCAAAATCGTCGAAGTGAGGCATCTCTCGCACCGGTACAGTGTCGACTGGGCGATCCGGGACATCAATTTCGAGATCAGCGGTCGGGGGGTCGTCGGACTGCTCGGGTCGAACGGCGCCGGGAAGTCCACGACAATGAATATCATTTGCGGGGTGCTGAATCAAACCGAAGGCGATGTGTTGCTTGGCGGAATCAATATCCGCGAAAACCCCATCGAAGCCAAAAAACTGTTGGGATTCCTTCCCCAACGGGCCCCGTTGCATCCCGAACTTACCGTCGAGGAGTATCTTTGGCATTGTGCCGACATCCGGCGCGTCCCGAAGGCGGAGATCCCCGCGGCCATCGAACGTGCCGAACGCAAGTGCGGCCTTACGGAGTATTCCGGACGGTTGATCCGGAATCTTTCGGGTGGTTATCAGCAGCGTGTGGGGATCGCGCAGTCGATAATTCACAATCCGCCGTTCGTGGTGCTTGACGAACCGACCAACGGCCTGGATCCCAATCAGATCATTCAGGTCCGGGCGTTGATCCGCGAAATTGCCCGGGAGCGGGCCGTGCTGATCTCGACGCATATCCTTGCGGAGGTGCAGGCGCTTTGCGACCAGATCAAGATGATCGAACACGGGCGCATGGTCTTCTCCGGAACGCTCGCCGAATTCAACAACTGTGCGGCTCCGTCGACGCTGGTGGTGATGATGGACGCCGCTCCAAGCGATGAGGTGCTGCTGTCGATCCCCACCGTGCAACGTGTCGAGCGGATCACGGGCCGGCGGCTGCGGATCCATTTCGAGGGCGACGACTCCATCGTTCGCGAAATCCTGCGGCGAAGCGTCGACGGGGGATGGCAGCTCAGCGAGATCTTCCTCGAAAAACAGTCCCTCGACACGGTCTTCGCCAAACTCTCCGGAAAATGAAACCGCTTATCCGTTAATCCGCATTCATCATGAGATCGATACTTAGAATCATGAAAACGGAACTCCGCGTTCTGTTTTGCTCTCCGATCGCCTGGCTGATTCTGATCGTCTTCGCCGTCCAGGCCGGAGTCGAATTCTGCGGCCAGATGGCGGAGCTGCTCCGTGAAAAGGCGCTTGGTTACAGCGCGTATGCCGCCTCGTCGTTCATCTTCGGCGGATATGGGGGTGTGATGACCCGCATGCTCGAAAACCTCTATCTCTACATCCCCCTGCTTACCATGGGGCTGATGAGCCGCGAGTTGAGCTCCGGATCGATCAAGCTGCTCTATTCGTCGCCCGTTTCGAACGTGCAGATCATCCTCGGGAAATATTTCGCCACGCTGCTTTACGGACTGGGCTTTGTCGCCGTTCTGCTGCTGGAGATCTTTCTGGGCTGGATCGTTGTCAAGGATTTCGACATCATGATGGTCCTTGTGGCGCTGCTGGGACTCTATCTGACGGTCTGCGTCTATGCCGCCATCGGACTTTTCATGTCCACCATTACACAGTATCAGGTCGTGGCAGCCATCGGAACGCTGGCCGTACTGGCCGTGTTGAACTTCATCGGCAACGTCGGTCAGGAGATCGATTTCGTGCGGGATCTGACCTATTGGCTCTCGATCGCCGACCGCTCGAAGACCTTCATGGACGGATTGGTGAACAGTGCCGATCTGCTCTATTTCCTGCTGGTGGTTCTGATGTTCCTGGCCCTGTCGGTCATCAAACTTCACGGTGAACGCTCGAAAGCCTCCCTGGCGGGGAACCTGCTTCGCTACGGAACGGTCTTTATCGTGGTGCTGGGGCTGGGCTATCTGACCTCGCGACCCAGGATGGTCCACTATTACGACGGCACCCAGACCAAACGCAACACCCTTTCGGAGGCCAGCCAGCAGGTTGTCTCGCAGTTGACCGGAGGATTGACGATGACCACCTATGTCAACATGCTCGAAGACAACTATTACCAGGGTATGCCCTCGTCGCGGAACTACGATCTGCAACGTTTCGAGAATTACATCCGTTTCAAACCCGAGATGAAGATCCGCTACGTCTACTACTACCATCGGGCGCAGAATGCCTTCCTCGACAGCCGCTTCCCGGATCTGGACGACAAACAGCGCATGGATACGCTGTGCAAGATCAACGACTGGGATCCGGATCGTTTCCTGCCTTACGAGCAGGTGGCTCGGACGGTCGATCTTTCGGGTGAGGGTTTCCGGTTCGTCCGCCTGATCGAACGGGAGAACGGACAACGCGTTTTCCTGCGGATTTTCGAGGACAACATGCGTCAGCCGGGCGAGCCCGAAATCTCCACGGCGCTGAAGACCCTCGTGGTTCCGACGCCCCGGGTGGGATTCGTGACCGGACACGAGGAGCGGAGCATCGATAATTTCGGGGTCCGCGGATACGGACTCTTTGCCCGGGAGGTGACGTTCCGTTATTCGCTGATCAACGAGGGGTTCCGGGTCGAAAGTCTCTCGCTGGAACAACCCGTCGATCCGGGAATCGATATTCTGGTGATCTCCGACATGCGCCGGCCCCTTTCGCCGGTCGAGATGCGGAATTACCTTGAATTCCTCGCCCGGGGCGGCAATCTGGTCGTGTTGGGCGAGCCCCGGCGGCAGGAGAACATGAATCCCCTGCTCGAACCTCTGGGCCTGCGCTTTACGGAGGATCTGCTGGTGCGTCCGACCCGGGAGTATCTGGCCGATGTCATGGTCGGACACTTTACCGAAGCGTTCGGTGAGGTCGCCACGGCCATTCGTACGGCTCGGCGCGAGGGGAACTGCTTCGCGACGGTCTCGGCATGCGGGGTGGAGACGGTGGCCGACAAGGGCTTCCGGACGATCGACTGCATCGTGACCGACTCCCTCGGCGTCTGGAACGAACGGCAGACCTCGAATTTCGTGGATGAAACCCCGACCTGCGATCCGCAGCGCGGCGAGATCGAAAAGCCGTACAGCCTGATGAAGTATCTGACCCGGGAGGTCGGCGACCGCGAGCAGCGCGTGGTCGTCATCGGCGATTCCGATTGCTTTGCAGGCAGCGAACTGAATACCGTGCGTGACGGAATCCCCGCCGCAAACTTTACGGTCATTCAGGCCATATTCAAGCAGATGAGCTATGGTGAGTTCCCGATGGAGATCCATCGGGTGCGGCCTCCCGACGATGCCCTCAGCCTCACGCAGGCGGCCAACGGCTGGCTCAAAACCCTCTATTGCGGGGTGATTCCCGGAGCCATGCTGCTGCTCAGCGTCATCATCTGGATTCGCCGACGCAATAAATAATGGAATAATCCGTTCTATCGATAACCTCAAATACCGATATGAAAAGAATCCTCATTCTCTCGACAGTGCTGCTGCTGGGCCTCGGGGCCGTGGCGCAGACGGATCAACAGGCTCAGGTTGCGGAGATGCAACGCCTCATGGGACCGGTTGCTCCCGACAAGGAGCTCCGCACGGGGCGTCTCGAAAACGGACTGACCTATTATGTCCGACACAACGAAAAACCCAAGGGACAGGCCGAATTTTATCTGCTGCATAATGTGGGTGCCATTCAGGAGAACGATGCCCAGCAGGGTCTGGCGCACTTCCTCGAGCACATGGCCTTCAACGGAACCCTGAATCTGCCCGACAAGATGCTGACCGAATATCTGGAGAAGATCGGCGTGAAATTCGGTGCGAACCTCAATGCGGCAACCAGTTGGGACCAGACCGTATACAATATCTCCTCGGTGCCGACCGTCCGCGAGGGAATCATCGACTCGGCGTTGCTCATTCTGCACGACTGGTCACACTTCATCGCCCTGGAGCCCGACGAAATCGACTCCGAACGCGGCGTCATCAAGGAGGAGCTGCGGACCCGGGACGGTGCGGGCTGGCGTTCGTCGATCGAGATGATCAAGGCCCTGGGCAAGGGTACCCTCTATGAACACCGGAATCTGATCGGTCACCTCGAAGGTCTCGAAAGTTTCCCCCATGAAGCCCTGGCCGATTTCTATCACATGTGGTATCGTCCCGACTACCAGGCTGTCGTGGTGGTGGGGGATCTGGATGCCGAGGCCGTTGAGGCGAAGATCAAAAAGTTGATGAGCGATATTCCGGCGCCGGCCGCCGATGCCCCGAAGAAGGAGGTGATCGTTGTCCCCGACAACGAAGAGCCCATTGTGAGCATCTTCACCGACAAGGAGATGCAGAGCTCCACGGCCAAACTCTTCATCAAGCGGCGCGCCCAACCCGTCGAGATGAACAACACGGGCATGGCCCAGATGCTGAACGTGCTCTATACGTTCCTCGGGGCGATGGAGAACAACCGCTTGAGCGAGTTGTCGATGAAGGTTGACGCGCCGTTCCTCGGCGCCGGCATGAGCAACGGCAGCGTGGGGATCATCCCGACGCTCGAATGCACCACCTTCTCGGTCCGGACCGAGGACGGCAAACTCCTCGAAGGCTTCGAGGCCCTCATGACCGAGATGGAGAAGATGCGTCGTTATGGATTTACCCAGAGCGAGTTCGATCGGGTGAAACAGGATCTGATGCGGGGTTGCGAGCGTACCTATACGACGCGCGGCGACCGTCGCAACAGCGGTTTCGTACAGGAATATCTCTCGAATTACATGTACAACACGGCGATTCCCGATGCCGAAACGCGCTGGAAACTCGACAGCACCTTGGTGAACATGGTCAGTGTCGACATGGTCAACCAGCTGGCCGCCAGGATCATCGCGCCCAACAACCGCGTGCTGATCGTCACGGCTCCTGAGAAGGAGGGGTTGCAAACCCCTACGGCCGAGGAGTTCATCGCCGTGATGAAGAAGGTCGCCGATGCCGATGTCGAGCGTTACGAGGATACGACGGTCCGGGAGCCGCTGATTCCCGAAACCACCGTGTTGAAGGGCTCTCCGGTGAAGAAGACCTCGCAGAACGAACGATACGGTTATACGGAGTGGATACTCCGCAACGGCGCCCGCATCCTGGTGAAGCCGACCACCTTCAAGGCCGACGAAATACAGATGACCTCCTATTCGTCCGGAGGACTTTCGATCCTCTCCGACGAGGAGTATTACACGGGCAAGCTGCTTGAATCGGTCATCTCCTTCTCGGGACTGGGCAACTTCTCGGCCGTGGATCTGCAGAAGGCCCTGACCGGCAAGGTTGCCGCCACGGCTCTCTCGATCAACGAGTATTCGAACGGTGTCGGCGGCGGATGTTCGCCCCAGGATCTCGAAACGATGCTGCAACTGGTCTATCTGAATTTCATGCAGCCGCGCTTCAATGAGGATGATTTCAGCCGGATGATGACGCTGTTGCGGGCCCAGTTGGAGAATGCGAAGGCCAATCCCGATTACGAGATGCAGGAGCGTTTCCTCAAACTGCTGTACAGCGACCACTTCCGTCGTCAGATGATTACGCCGGAGACGCTCGACGGCGTGGATTTCGCCCGCCTCCCCGAACTCCATCACAAACTCTTCCCCGGCGCCAAGGGCTTTACCTTCATCTTTGTCGGAAATATCGATCTCGACGAGCTCAAACCCCTGGTCGAGAAGTATATCGGCTCGATCCCCGCACAGAAGAGAGCCCAGGACTATGTCGACGACAAGGTCCGTCCCGTCAAGGGTCAGCACCTTGAGGATTTCCGCAATGTGATGCAGCAGCCGAAGGTCTCGGTGAGCAACTACTTCTCGGGCGAGATGAAGTATACGCTCCACAATCGACTCGTGATGACGCTTCTGACGCAGGCGCTCGATTCCCGTTACCTGGAGTCGATCCGCGAGGAGAAGGGCGGCAGTTACGGTGTCAGCGTCTCGGGGTCGGTTTCGCGCATTCCGTTCGAGAGCTACAGCCTGCAGATCAGCTTCGATACCAACGAGAAGATGGCCGACGAATTGCGGGAGATCGTCAACAAGGAGTTGCGTGAGATGGCCGAAAAGGGCCCCCGCACGGAGGATATCGAGAAGACCCGCGAATATCTGCTGAAAAACTGGAAAACCAGCCTCGAACAGAACGGCAGCTGGTTGAGCTACATCCAGAACTATGTCCGCTACGGGACGGATTTCCTGGCCGACTATGAACATACGTTGCAGTCGATCACCGGCGAGGAGGTTCGGGCCCTGATGCAGAAGATTCTCGATGACGGCAATCGGGTGGAGATGGTCATGCGTCCCGAGCCGGCACAGGATTCCGCCGCGGAGTCGGATCCGGCGCAAACCCCCGCGGCCGGGCAAACGGACGCTCCCCGGGAGTAGTTCCGTGCGGCACGGCCGGGAACCGGACAGGATGACACGAGCCTCGGATTTCGATCCGGGGCTCGTGTCCTGTTCCGGACGTGTGCTCCTGTGCAATAATGGTTGTCAAATGATTCGGGGATTCGAAATTTTTTGTACTTTTGGTCGCGGATAAATTGTTGTGATCATGTCGAGTGAAGCGGAAATCCGAAAGCGTGAAATCTACCGCGTAACCTTTGTCGGGTTCGTGGTCAATCTGGTCTTGTCGTTGCTCAAGCTGGCCGCCGGTCTGGTGGGCCGAAGCGGTGCCATGGTTGCCGATGCCGTCCATTCCTTCTCCGATCTGGCCACCGACGTGGTGGTGATCGCCTTTGCCAGGATCTCCGCCAAACCGCGGGACCCGGGACATGATTACGGTCACGGCAAGTACGAAACGCTGGCGACGATCATCATCAGCCTGGCTCTCGGTGTTGTCGGAGCGGGGATTCTGATCAACAGCATCGGGGGAATTCGGACCGTCGTCGAGGGTGGAACGCTCCCCCGTCCCGGTGCCATAGCGCTCGTGGCGGCCGTCGTGTCGATCGTTGTCAAGGAGATTCTCTATCGTTATACGGTCCGTGTCGGGCGTCGGGTGCAGAGTCCCAGTGTCATTGCCAATGCCTGGCATCATCGCAGCGACGCCCTGTCGTCGCTGGGCACGTTGGTCGGTATCGGTTGTGCCTATTTCCTGGGGGCCAAGTGGCGGATTGCCGACCCCGTGGCCGCTCTGGTCGTGGCCGTTTTCATCTTCAAGATCGCCTTCGATCTGATCCGTACGGGGATCGGCGAACTGCTCGAACAGTCGCTGCCGGCCGATGTCGAGGAGGAGATCCTGCGCATCGTCACGGCAAATCCCGAAATCCGCGAGCCTCACAACCTGCGAACTCGCCGCATCGGTGCCTCGATTGCCATCGAGGTGCATGTCCGCATGGATGGTCAGATGACCGTCGAACACTCCCATGCCTTGACCGTGGAGATCGAGCGGCGGCTCAGGGAGCGTTTCGGCGAAGGAACGATGATCGCCATCCATGTCGAGCCGATCAAGTGACAGCTTTGATTCCGGCATGATCTTTGCATGATTCCGCACCGGAAAACCGAATTGTCCGCAAAAGTGGAAAAATTTGTTTTTTTGGGAAAAATTATGTACCTTGCCGACGTGATGTCCCTTCCACGCAGGTGCCGTGGGGGACTCGGTTATTCCAACGGATTGAACGTAACGCTTTAAAGAATTTGCCTATCGGAAAAGACTCTACTCTTTGTAACTAATTGGGAGACAAGAGTATGAACGTGCAAGTATTAAGTGACCGGGTATTGCTTAATCACTACCTTTCCGGGGATCGGAGCGCTATGTCCCAACTCATCGAGCGTCACAGTCGCCGCGTGCGCGACTACATCAACATGATGGTCAAGGATCGTGACGTGGCCGATGATATTTTCCAGGAGACATTCATCAAAGCCGTCCGCGTGATCGACGAGGGCCGTTATACGGATAACGGCAAGTTCCTGTCGTGGATCCTCCGTATTGCCCACAATCAGGTAATCGACCACTTCCGGGCTCAACGACAGGACAAGTCCGTCACCGAATCCGAAGCCGGTTACGACATGCTCGGTACCCTGCGCCTCGCCGAAAGGACCGTCGAGGATGCCATGGTCAGCGAGCAGATCGATCGCGATGTGCGGGCTTTGGTCGAGCTGTTGCCTGCCGAGCAGCGCGAGGTGGTGATGATGCGTTACTTCTCGGGCCTGAGTTTCAAGGAGATCGCCGAGCAGACTAACGTCAGCATCAATACCGCTCTGGGCCGTATGCGTTATGCGTTGATCAATCTTCGGCGCATGATCAAGGAAAAAAATCTGATTCTCTGTTGACCGCGCACAATATTCCTCCGAAGGGCCGCGTTATATTATCGCAATGCAAGCTAAGACAACGCCTATGGAGAATATGGACAAAAACGAGGTCTCGGACAACGGCATCTCTGAAGACGAAGATCTGTTGATGAGAGAGGTGATACAGGGAGATGTGGATTTGTACTATCTACACCATTACCTCTCGGAGATCTTCCGAAACGGGGATAATTTTTAAGGGTTAATTTTTGATGGGGAAGGACGCCGTAAGGCGTCCTTCATTTTTTGAATGGGGTGATTCCTCTTTCCAACGGATGAAGTTTCTGATGCTTCGGTAATTCCGTTTTTGTGACAGATGCGACTTTTTAGCGTATTGTATATTTTATGATACGGTGAATTTTTCGTTTTATCCTCATTTTTGCACGATTATTCGGCTGACGAGGAAGGAGAGAATGCGTTTCCCGCCCGAATCGGGGGCCTTGAACGGAAACAAATCCTGATAGTGATGAACAAGAAAATTCTTCTGTCGCTTCTGGTGGCCGGTTTTTGCTGGTTCGAAGCGGCGGCTCAGCAGGTTGCCGTAAAGACCAACCTTCTCTATTGGGCAGCCACGACTCCGAATATGGGAATCGAGGTGGCTGTCGGCAAACATTCGACCATCGGCCTGACGGCCAATTACAACCCCTGGACCATCGGTGCGGACAATCGGATCCAACACTGGTTCCTGCGTCCCGAATACCGTTATTGGGTGACTGAAAAGTATACGCGGCTCTATTTCGGCGTCCACGCCATCGGCGGGAAATGCGAGGTCGGAGGTTTCCGGCTTCCCTTTATCGGGAACCGCTTCCTGACGGGACTCCCCACGAACTATTACAAGGGTTCGTTCATCGGTGCGGGTCTCAGCATCGGTTATCAGTTCTATGTCAGTCCGCATTGGAACATCGAACTTTCGGCCGGCGCCGGCCTGGCCCGTCTGAGCTATCATACGGAGCCTATCCAGGGCCCGAAGCCCTCCTCGTATACCGATCGGACGCGGATCCTGCCGATCCCGACCGAATTGGGCGTATCGTTCGTCTATCTGTTCAATTCCAAGAAATAACCGCAAACTCCCATGAAAAGATATTGTCTGTTACTTCTGTTTTTATTGTCGGGGATGTCGCTCCGGGCTCAGATTCTCGGAGAGGTGTCCGTAACCCGCAAGGTGCTTGCCGAACGCAATGGCGAGTTGCATCTGGTGTTGGAGATCAGCGTGTCGCGCAATGCCGTGACACGCTCGCAGAGTTGGACGATTCTTCCCGAGTTGAGCACGGCGGACCGACGCTCCGTGAAGCTCTTCCCGCATGTGCTTGTCAATGGACGTTACCAGCAGCACATGATGGAGCGTCGCCGCAAACTTTCGGGTGCCTACTGGGCCGAACGCCAACCCTATCTGACGATCAATGTCGACAAACGGCGCGACCAGACCTTCCGTTATGAGATGAAGGTTCCCTATGAGAGCTGGATGTCCGAGGCCTCGCTCGTCGTGCGGCAGATCCAGACCTCGCCGGGCGGCAAGCGTCGGCTCTTTACGGTCGATGTCAACGGTGCGGTTGATACGTCGCGACGGTAAAATCTGCGAACATGAGGAGACAACGTGAATGGATGGGATATGCGGCTGCGGCACTTCTGTCCGGAGCCCTGCTGGTCGGTTGCGGTGATCTGCGGAAACTGGCCAAAAGCGATCCCGAGGTGGGAGTCTATCTTCCGGCCCAAAGCAAGCGGGAGTTGAAGGCGCGGAGTGCCGATACGGTTCGTGCCCCGAAGATCATCACCTTCCGCAAGCAGGATGGTACGGAACTTTTTCTGACGCCCGTTGCCGTGGATTCGGCATCGGGGGAGAAGATGATGTCGGTGGCCATCGACGAGGTGGTCATTTCGGCTGCGGGGCGCCGCAATATCGTGGAGCGCAACGGCAAGATCAATGTCGATTTCATCGTTTCGGTTCCGCAGTCGCTCCAGGACCGCAACTGGCAGCTGGTGGTCGATCCGCAATTGCTCAAGGGGGAGGATACGCTGACGTTCGATCCGCTGGTTTACAGCGGCGAGCGTTTCCGGGAGATGCAGCAACGTGAATACGGCCGCTATGACGACTATCTGGGTCGTATTGTCGACAGTGCCGACTATTTCGACCGTTTCGGCGACAAGGGCTCGTATCGTCGCTATCTGGAGCGGCGGGAGGCCGACCGGGCGGAGTGTCTCGATGCCGTGGCACGTCTGGAACGGTTGACGCCCGAGGAGGCGATGTACGATGAGCGGGTGGGGTGGACGACACCCCGGGAACGGCGGCGTCAATACGGTTTGTTGCGCCGATATGTCCATGCAACCGACCGGAAAGTGCGGGCCAACACGACCTATGTGCCCGATGCGGGCGATCGCTTCGATCATCTGAATGACTATTTCGCACCCCGCTACCGTTACGACGGTGTGGAGGTCCTGCCCGGCGGCGAGATCTATACGCGGGTCGACGGCCAGTATCCGGTCGATGGAGGCCGGGCCCGAGAATCGTATATCCGCTCGTTGCAGGAGGCGCCACGGCGGGTTTACGGGGAGGTGGAGACGGCCGACAGCCGCAGGCTTCGGGAGATGGCCGACGAGCGTATGACCTATACGGGACGTCATCGCAGGACGATCGAGGGGTTGCTGCGGGAGACGGGTGACAGCGCGATGTATGAAAATTACCGCATCCGCAAGGGGTATGCCGGGGATCGGCTGGCGTCATTGTCGGGATTTGATACGGCGGCCTTGCGCAACAGCGTGCTGCGTCCGGGTCCGGTGGCCCGCAACGAACGCCTCGAAGCGGGGAAATCGGCGGCCTTCGATCGACTGGTCCGCCACCCTTATCTGACGGATGCCCGTCTGGATACGGTGATCTACCGTCCCGACGGCAAGATCGATTACTACTATACGCAGCAGGTGCAGGCCGACGAGAACACGTCGAAGTTGCGTCTGTATCTCACCGGTGCCGTCGAGGATCGCAGCGGTCGCAGCTATCGTCTCACCCGGTCTGATACGTTGACCTACAACGTGGCGTCGATGACGACGTTCCTCGACGAGCGTACGCGCTACATGCAGCGTATCGTGCTGCGGGACGCCGAGGCCAATGCACGCTTCTTCTTCACCTTCCCCGTGGGCAAGACCTCGCTGGTCGACACGTTGACCGAGAACCGGCGCCAGATTGCCGCCGTACGGTCGCTGCCCCGCGGCCTGATGACCGATCCGGTCTATATCATCGACAGCATCACGCTCCGGGCTACGGCTTCGCCCGAAGGAACGTGGACACTCAACGATCGTTTGGCGCAGGGACGTGCCGAGGCTTTGCGGCAGGTGCTGGTTTCGGAGTTCCGCGTGTTGTACGACTCGCTCAACATCGCCGGCAGTTATACGCTGGATGAGGAGGGTCGACAGGTGGTGACGGACGAGGAGGACCGGTTGCCCGATCTGCCGAATCTCTTGCGTTCGACCTGGCTGGCCGAGGATTGGGACGAGTTGTACCGGCTGGTTTCCGCGGATTCGCTCCTCACGCATAAGGAGGAGATTCTCGAGATGATCCGTTGGGAGGGCAATCCCGATACGCGGGAGTGGCGGATTCGGATGAAATACCCCAGGGAGTATGCCCGGATGCGCAGCGTGCTCTATCCGCAGATGCGGGCCGTGGACTTCCGCTTCAACCTCCATCGGAGGGGTATGAAGCAGGATACGGTCTATACCACGGAGGTCGATTCGAACTACATGCATGCCGTGGATCTGCTCCGCAAACGCCGTTATGAGGAGGCCTTGACCATTCTGCGTCCCTATGAGGATCGCAATACGGCGTTGGCCTACATGTCGCTGGGATATGATGCGGCGGCCTATCGGATTCTCCGGTCGCGGCCCGAGGCCTCCACAACGGCCGATATCCAGTACATGCTGGCCATCCTGGCCTCCCGGCTCGGGGAGGAGGAGCAGGCCGTGCAATATTTCCTGCGGGCGGTCGAGCTGCGCGAGAACCTGAAGTTCCGGGGCAATCTTGATCCCGAGATTTCGCGGCTGATCCGTCGTTACGGGCTGTTCCGGGAAGATTTCCAGTGATCGGGCCTGCGTTACACTGTTTCACCCCTGTCGCACGGGTTGCGGCAGGGGTGAAATGGTGTACGGACGCAAGCCGGAGATTCAGCATTTGCCTTCGAGGCAATGGTGGGCATGGCGGAGCTGCATGGCCAGGGTGCAGGTTGCCACTCCGGCGAAGAGCAGCGTAATGCCTACCCAGACAATCACGGCCGTGGTGCCGACGCCGACGGGCTGGAAGAGGATCCACAGCGAACAGAGCAGCAGCAGAACGCCGGTCAGAATGGTCCATCCCGATCCGGCGATCTCCAGCGTGCGCATGTCACTGCCCAGTCCGATGGTTGCGAAGGCGCGCATCAGCAGCCAGAAGCCCAGAAACAACGGCAGCATCGAGGCGGCGAGTCCGATGTTGAATATCAGGACGATTCCGAGAATGATCTCGATGATGCCTCCGGCCAGCATCCAGCCGCGGCCCGTGATGAAGTGACGGTTGGAGGCCGAGAGCACCACCTCCAGAACTCCGGCCAGCAGGATCACCCACCCCAGAAGCAGCGACAGACCCAGATAGCTCCGGGCCGGGAAGAGAAAGGTCAGCACCCCGACCAACAGCAGGACAATACCGACCAGAAGCAGCAGCCACCAGTAGCGGATGGCCTGTTTCGAACTTTCGATCAACGCGTTCAGATTTTTCATGGCATACGGAATTTCCCTTGCCGGGTGCAATTTGCGTGCCGCACGGACCGGACAACGCCGCGTCGGTTTCGACGGGGGCCCGGAGAGGGGATTCCGGGGAGGGTCAATGCCGGTCGTTGAGGGCGATCATGTCGCAAAGCGTGGTGTTGAAATCCTCGGCGGCAAGCAGCTGCTCCAGGGTCAGATGCATGCGATAACGCCACTGGTAGCGCGGGATGGCCGGAATGTTGATCCGCTCCCTGTGCGGATCGGGCGCACGCAGCGTCTCATCCATCGCGAGCCAGTCCTGCAGGGGCAGAATCGCGAACATCGATGGTGAGGCGAGATGCATTTCGATGATTCTCCGGCAGATCCACGCCTCGCAGTGTGGCGGGGGAGTGCCCTCGCCATGGAGCACCTCGTGATAGAAACGGGTCGTGACCTCGCGGTCCTCCTCCCACCAGGCCCGCAGCGGATTCATGTCGTGGGTCGAGGTGGTGCAGACGCTCAGATAGGGGTAGCGGGCCGGATCGGCAAAGGTCTCGCCCAGGATCTTGGGCATGCGCTGGATCTCGAGCGAGAGGATCCGCAGCATCCGCATCGTCTCCGGAACACAGTCGGGAATCATTCCCAGATCCTCGCCGCAGGGCAACATGTCGGAGGATGTTTGCAGAACGGGCAGTTTGCGCAGTGCCGAATCCTTCCAGAAGCGGTCGTGACGACGGTAGAAGAACTCTTCATGCAGACGGTCGAAGGCCTCCTGCTGCCAGCGGGCCAACAGCCGGTAGGAGCGGGTCGCACACCCTGCAATGCGGGGGTGGAAGCGGCCCTTTTGTCGGGGATCCTCGATGAAGAGCACATCGTCCAGAAGCTTCATCAGACCCTCACGTATCCGGATCGTCTGCGGATCCTCGCCCGGCAATTGTGCGGCAACCCTTCGTTGCGTGGCATATTCCGGGCGGAGCCGCCCCTGCTTCACACAGTGTGCGCGTACGTTGTCGGCCTCCTCGCCGAAGAGCTCCGTGAAGGTCTCTTCGTCGAGCGGAGGGGTCGTATGGAGTCCCTTTGCCACGTCGAATCCACTCCTGTGCAGCTCTTCGGCCGAATAGGGCAGTGCGGGGTTGAAGTACCCCAGCAAACCGTGTATCTGCTCGGCGGGAATCTCCCAGATGCGGAAGAATCCGAGGATGTGGTCGATCCGGTAGGCATCGAAATACTCCGCCATCTTGTGCAGCCGGGCCCTCCACCAGCCATAATGGTCCCGGGCCATGCGCTCCCAGTCGTAGGTCGGGAAACCCCAGTTCTGCCCGATGGTCGAGAAGGCGTCGGGCGGTGCGCCGGCCTGCGAATCGAGATGGAAGAGATGCGGTTGCTGCCAGGCATCGGCACTCGTGCGGCTGACGCCGATCGGCAGATCCCCCTTCAGAATGATCCCCCGGCTGTGGGCGTAGCGGCAGACCTCGGAGAGTTGCAGATGCAGGTGGAACTGTACGTAGCAATGGAAGGCGATCCGGTCGCGATTGCGCAGACAATACGCTTCGACCCGCTTCCGGTCGTAGCGGGACATTGCGCCCCAGCGTGTGAAATCCGCCGTTCCCGATTCGTCCCGCAGCGTGCAATAAGCGGCATAGGGCAGCAACCAGTCGCGGTTTTCCGCCAGAAACGCCTGATAGTCGGGGCGTGAGGCCGTGTAGGCGGCATTGCGGGCGAAGGCCTTTTGCAGCAGCTGCTGTTTGAGGCTGTTGACCCGTTCGTAATTCACGTCGGGCAGGGCGTTGAGTTCGTCGCGCAGCCGCCGGTATTCGTCATCCTCTTCGACGCCGGCCTGTGTCAGCCGCAGAAACTGCGGATGCAGGGCGAAACTCGAATTGGCATTGTAGGGGTAGGAGTCCTCCCACGTACCGGTCATCGAGGTGTCGTTGACCGGAAGAACCTGAATGACCCGCTGACGGGTGGCCACGGCCCAGTCGACAAGGAGTTTCAAGTCGAGAAACTCCCCGACGCCGAAGCTCTCCTTCGACCGCAGCGAAAAGACCGGAATGGCCGTTCCGGCGCCTCGCCAGCTGCGGGCCGGGAAGCGGGGCAGCAGCGACATGTCGAGAAGCATCTCTTGGTTGTTACGGGGCTCATGCCATCTCCGGTTCGGACCCTCTTCCCATTGAACGGGAGTGAGCGTCGTGCGGTCGGCAATCAGGAACTTGTATTCGCAGCCGTCGGGCAGGGCGCAGACACAGCTCCAGACCGGGAAGTCAAGGTCGTCGAGCGGTACGATGCGTTGCCAGGCGTCGAGGGCCGAAGCGGCCAGCGCCAGCGTCTCGTTCGGCAGGATCGAGGGCTCCACGATGCGGAGCCAGGTCCCGGCTCCGGCCGGTTCCACACCGATGCCTGCGGGGTGCCGCGTCCCTTCTGTCGCGTTTGTCCGGGCGAAAATCCCGTGGGAGAAGGCCTTGGTGCAGAAGGGCTCGTCGGGGCGGAGTTCCTGCCAGCGGTCGCGGATGCGGAGTCGGTTCTTGGCCGGATGCGGAGGCAGGTGCAGCGTATGGACGCGCCATTCGGTGCGGATCGGAACGGCATCCCGTTCGACCACGTAACGGTAGACAAGGGGTTCATGCCGCCTCCGGTATTCGGTCTCTCCCTGCCAGATTCCTCCCTGGAGGTACTTCAGGGCGATTTTCCGTTTTCCGAGCAGTACGACGAGCTGTTCGCCCCATTGGGTGTGGTATTCGATTTCGAAGATCAGTTGCATAGGTCGCCGGAATCGTCGGTTTGGACGCGGTTCCGTTCCTACAAAATTAGAAAATTTGTCCGCAATCCTGCATTTCCGACGGGAAAAATCCGTACCTTTATTCTACCGACCAACCAAAAACCACGAACGTATGAAATTCTTTATCGACACGGCGAATCTCGATCAGATTCGCGAAGCCCACAAACTGGGTGTCCTGGATGGCGTGACGACCAATCCGTCGCTCATGGCCCGGGAGAATATCCGCGGCCAGGAGGCCTGCAACCGCCACTATGTGGAGATTTGCCGCATCGTCGGCGGAGATGTCAGTGCGGAGGTCCTTGCGACGGATTTCGAGGGAATGGTGCGCGAAGGCGAGGCCCTGGCAGCGCTCGATCCGCATATCGTCGTGAAGATCCCCTGCACGGCGGAGGGGATTCGTGCCGTGGCCTTTTTCGCCGCCCGGGGCATCCGGACGAATTGTACGCTGGTCTTCTCGGTGGGGCAGGCGCTGCTGGCCGCAAAGGCCGGGGCAACCTATGTGTCGCCGTTTGTCGGACGTCTGGATGACATCTCGGAGGATGGGGTGGCACTCGTGGCCCATATCGTGCGCGTCTATCGCACTTACGGATTCCGGACGCAGGTGCTGGCCGCCTCGATCCGTCATACGCGCCATATCGTCCAGTGCATGGATGCCGGTGCGGATGTGGTGACCTGTCCGCTCGCGGCGATTCTGGGACTCTTGAAACACCCCCTGACCGACAGCGGACTGAAACAGTTCCTGGCCGATCATGCCCGGGTGAACCAGCAGGCGTAACCTTCATCCTCGCCCGCCCTAAAAAACGTGTGTTGCCGCATTGACTTATCCCACACTCAGACCTTCGCTGCCCCTCTCGAAACAAGCGACACGGACAGCCCGCGCGAAACGCCTGTTGCACAAAACAAGCCAAAGGCCTGCAGGCACAACAGGTACGTTCACGGAGCGTCCGGTTCCATTTCTTTCGAGAAGTCAAATTGCAAAGTTTGAGTGTGAAAGAAAACGTAACGAAACGTTCGTAAAACAGGTGTCGACTCCGCGGGTCGGCACGGAGTCGTTACAAAAACGACGAATGAATTCGAGAATGCCTCGATCGGCGGTCTATTTCGGATAAAGTTCGTTGTGGCACCCGGTCTGTCAGCCGAGGAGTTTCAGCAGGCGGCTCTCCGCCACGTCGGGAAACAGCTCCCGGAAATGGTCGTGGAGGCGTTCGAACGATTCGGCCGGGGTGCGGTCGATCGCCAGCGACCCGTAGAGGCTTTCCGGAGCCGTATAGCGGGCCACACCCCAACCGTAGGGGTTTCCGTGGCGGTCGAGGTTGTATTCGAAGTCGGCGATGACCAGCCGCATCTCCATTTGCAGACGTGTCAGAATCGGATCGAGCGAGATCTTCTCATCCTCCGGCACCTCCGATTCGGGGTCGACGGCCCTGCGACGCCCGCGGCCCTTGGCGAATCCGAGCATGCGGCGCAACTCCTGGATGGTGGCCGAGCCTTCGACCTGGATGGTCTGGAGCACCACGTCGTCGAGTGCGGCGACATCTTCATTCGGAGCCAGGACCCGCGAACGTCGGTAGTTGGCCCAATCGGGCAGCCACTGCCGGCTGACAAATCCCGCCTTGCGGTTGAAGAATTTGCCATAGGCGCAATGGCCCTCGCGGATGATGGGCCCTTTCCACTCCCAGGCCCCCTCTTCATCGGTGAACCAATACTCCGGGGCGATCATCTCTTCGATCGAGAACCCGGGAATACCACAGCGGAAGAAGGGCAGGAATCCGAGTTGGAGGCATCGTTCCTCCACATCAGTCGAACTGTTCAGCAGTGTTTTCATGGATATTTGGCTTTTGGGTATTGACGGCCATCCGGCTCTCGGCGTGTGCGGGGCCGCCCGTGCCTGTCGGGATCCGCGGCGGCGTACCCCTGTCGGAAGGCCGTCGTTCGCTATCGGACCAACGCCGTGATCTTGATCTCCCGGACCGGGCGTACCGGATCGTTCGACGTAAGGATGATCCGCCCGTAGAACCGGCCTTTCGTCACAGCCGACGGGTCGAAACGCACTTCGAAATCCTGTTTGGCTCCGGGCGACAGGCGCGTCCCGGCCCCGAGGCGCACGACCTTGATGCCCGCATCGGCATCAAGGCTCCGGATGACAAGCGGAACCGTTCCGTCGTTCTGGATGGAGAATGTCCGCGACGAAGGCCCGGTGGCGGATCCGAAACTGCCGTATTGGCTGCTGAGTGTCATCTTCGGAATCCGGTCCGTGGGGCGCACCCCGGAAAAATCATCGATGGCCGTGGCCGTGACGACTATCCGATGGGCGGTCGGACGACCGTTGACCGTGATGCGCAGACAGTCGGAAAGGACTCCGTAACGGGAGTCTGCCGAGTGCAGATCGTAGGTGAAACGGATCACGCCCTTTTCGCCCGCAGCGATCCGTCCGGGTTGCTGCGGATGCAGGAGCCCGCTGCTCCGCTCGGCCTCCAGCCCGATGAGGATCTCACGATCCGAGGTGTTTGCAAAACCGATCTCCCGGGTCGAAAGCGTGTTGTGGGCAATCGGTCGGAAGTGCAGGAGCGTGTCGCTCACGCGCAGACCTTCCTCCAGCAGCAGCGGGTAGGTCTCTTCAAGGCTCTTGACGCGCGGGATGATCGAGGCCTTCACGGTCAGACGGTCCCGGTTTTTCCCGCCGTTGCTGATCACCACCACGCTCTTGCTCACTTCACCCCGATAGCCCATCGGTTCAAAGTGTACCGTGACATAAGTGCTCTTGCCCGGAAGAATCAGCGACCGGGAGAAGGTCGGAACCGTACATCCGCACGACGTCGTGACCTGGTTGATCGACAGGGGAACGTCCCCCGCATTGGTCAACCGGAAACGATGTTCGACGGTTCCGCCGTCTTCGCGGATCTCACCGAAATCCCACGTGGTCGTATCATAGGTGAATGACTGTGCCCGACAACTGAGAACCGTGCAGAACAGGGCAATCGCAATAAAAGAGAATCGACGGTGTGACATGAAAAAGAGATCTGCAAAATTGGGGTTACCAAGGTAACGAATATTTCCGAAACTCGCAAGTTCCGAGCCTTTTTCACCCTTTTGCGAGGTCCTTCCCGTGTGGCGGGAGGCCCGATCGTAAAATCGCTGCCTCGTTTTTTTGTTACCCGGCAACCCTTTTGCAGTTTGAAATTTTTTCTATCTTTGTTCGAAGAACTTCAGGTCCATGATGAAAAATCTGCATCTGTTCGCCGCACTTTTGCTTGTTTTTGCGGTTCCGACGGGCAACAGCGCTGCGGAACTCCAAAGACCGGATTATGGTTTGACGTTCCGCTCGCATCGCTACAACCAGGATGAACGGACCGGGCTCGACCTTACACCCGACAGACCACTGTCTATCGGTCCGGATTTCGCTCTGGAGTTCGACCTGCGGCTGTCCCGTGAGGACCTTGCCTTCGGATATGTGTTCCGGATAATCTCGGACGAGGACGCGAGCCTGGATATGGTCTCGAACTTCAACACCAACAAGATCAACTTTATCCTCACGCGGAAACACAATACCCTCGCCAACCTCGATTTCCAGAACACCCTGCAATTGCAGGAGGATCGCTGGATGCATGTCTGCGTCGTGTTCGACAGCAAGGGGATCACCTGTCGCATGGATTCCGTCGAACAACGGGTGTCGCACCCCATGGCCCGGTCGAACCGGCTGCGGATCATCTTCGGCCACAACAGCCATCCGGTCTATTATACGACGGATGTCCCGCCGATGACCGTGCGCAACGTGTTGTTGAGAAACGCAAGGCTGGATACCGTGGCGTTCTGGCAACTCGGACGACACAATCGCAACGAGGTGTTCGACGCCTCGTACCGCCACCGTGCCGTGGTGCTGAACGGGATCTGGGAGATCGACCGCCACACCCGATGGCAGCGGATCGAACGGTGGAGCCTGCGTGACAAACAGGCCCAGATAGCACTCGACCCTTCGTCGTCGCGCATGTTCGTCGCAACCCCGGACTCGGTATTTGTCTATGACTTCACCAAACACACCTTTACCCGTCTTCCTGCGTCGGGAGGTGCTCCGTTCCGATCCGGCGGCAGCCACATGATCTACGATCCCCAACGCAACAGACTGCTCTCCTACAGCATTCTTTTCGACGATTTCATCGAATACGACTTCTCTTCCCACCTCTGGTCGGGGCACCGGTCCGAAGGCCTGCCGCCCATTCAGCATCACAGCCGGCTGATCGATACGCTGCGCCGGCAACTCATCCTCTTCGGCGGATACGGAAACCATATCTATCATGCGGAGCTGGCAACCCATAGCCTCGACGGTGGCTCCTGGCGGCGGGACTCGCTGGCCGGAAAGATCTCCCCGCGCTATCTTTGTTCGATGGGCTTTGCCGGCAGGGACCGGGTGCTGATCATGGGCGGGTATGGCAGCGAGTCGGGAAAACAGGAGGAGTCGCCCTGCAACCTCTACGATATTCATGAAGTCGATCTGAATACTCTGGAATGTCGCAAGATAGGCGATTTCCAGACCGAACACGAATCCCTCGTGCTCGGAAACTCGATGGTTGTCGATACGTTGTCGGGGAAATGTTATGCCCTGGCCTTCCGCAACGACCGCTTTACGTCGGAGATCCATCTGCTCGAATACGACCTGCGCAACCATACCACCACGACTTTCGGAGACTCCATCGCCTGTCGGTTTCTCGACATGGAGACCTACGTCGACCTGTTCTTCCACAAACCGCAGTCCCGGCTTTATGCCGTTGTCCTTCAGGCGCACGAAAACTCCCGTTACGACCTGGAGATCCATGCGCTTGCGTTCCCGCCGCTGAATGCCGCCGCGATCCGGCAGAGCGTGCCCGCAAAGTTCCCGGTGCAGGGCGTCATCCTTGGCGGTGTCCTTGTGGTCCTTGCGGCAGCGGGGGTGCTGTTCCTCAACCGGCGCCGTCACGGCTCGCCATCCCGCTCCGGCACTTCGTCAACCCCCCCCCCCCTTCAAGTGCCGGACTCCGAAATTAGTGCACCTCCCGCTCCCACGCAGCAGCCGGCGGCAAATCCCCGCAGTACGATCCTGCTCCTCGGAGGCCTGCGGATCTTCAACCGGCTCGGCGTCGATGTCACGGCCGAATTCACCCCCATATCGCGACAACTGCTTCTTCTGACGTTGCTCAATTCGGCCGACGCCGGAAAAGGCGTCACCTCACAACTGCTCGACGAAACCTTCTGGTTCGGAATGAACAAGGCCAAGGCGTCGAACAACCGTAACGTGAATATCCGCAAACTGCGCCTTCTGTTGCAGGAGGTCGGAGATATTGCCCTGACCTACAACAACGGCTATTGGAATCTCAAGCTGGGTCCCGATGTGCGGTGCGATTATCTCGATCTGATGCCGCTGCTCGGGCAAATGCGCTCGGCATCGGGATTCCAACGGGAAACGATCGACCGGGTGCTGGCGCTGGCCTCGAAAGGCGTGCTGCTCCCGAATACCGGCTACGAATGGCTCGATGCCTACAAGACCCGCTATTCGAATGCCGTGATCGACGCTCTGCTGGCCGTCGAGAAGAGACCCGAATGCAGGGCCGACGATTCCTTGACGCTGGCGATCGCCAAGGTCATTCTCCTGCATGACTGCATTGATGAAGATGCCATACGTATCCTGTGCCGGATCCTTTACAAGAAGGGGCAAAAGGGGCAGTCCAAACAGGCTTATGACCGTTATTGCGCCGATTACGAACGGTTGCTCGGGGTACATCCCGACCTCGAATACGAGGAGATGATTGCCCAATAGGACCGGGTCCTGATTCGCAGAAGAATGGTTTCGCCAGGTAGGGGAGGAACCGTTCTTTTTTTATCCTTGGCGGCGGTTTCAGTCGATGAACGAATATCGGGAATAAAAAAATAAATAAAAATAAAGTATTGTGTTGTAGTGATTTGTGTTGTTTTTTAAGCGGTCGGTACGGTCGATTAATCGGTAGTTAAGGGAAAAGTAAGGCGTCGCGTCTACCTTTATGTACGCTTTTAAACCGCCCAACTTAAAACCTGAAACCATGACCTTGAAACCGACACGTCATTCTCCCTGAACAGACATCGGTGGACCGACCCGGATATCGAATCCGCCGCGAGGTTGCTCCGCAACCGATTCCATGTTTATCAGCCAACGAAAACTTTGCACTAAAACTCTACCTATGGAAAAACTATCCTTTCAGCTCCAGGGAGCATGGAGGAACAGGCTCCGTACGCTGTTGACGGGTTTGCTGCTCTTGACGGCACTCCCGGTCGCGGCACGGCCTTCGTCCTTCGTCTCATCCACAGTTTCGGCGCAGCAGGAGAAGATTACCGTTACGGGAACGGTTACGGACAAGAACAACCAGCCGCTGGTTGGCGTAACCGTATTGGCTCCGCAATATGAAAATGTGGCGACGCTGACCGATACCCGGGGTTCTTTCTCGATCTCCGTGCCGGCCGTCGGGACGATGCTCCAATTCTCGTTCGTAGGCTATGCGACGCAACAGCTCACCGTCCATTCGCAAACGACCCTCAACGTGATCCTCGAAGAGGAGGCTACGGCAATCGACAACGTGGTGGTCGTGGGCTTCAGCACGCAGCGCAAGGCCACGGTGACGGGATCCGTCTCCGCCGTTTCGACCAAGGACCTGCTTCAGTCGCCGCAGGCCAACATCAGCAACGCGCTGGCCGGCCGTATGCCGGGTCTTCTCTCCGTGCAGCGCAGCGGTGAACCGGGCAAGGATGCTTCGACCCTCAGGATCCGCGGTATCGGAACCTTCGCCGGAAATCAGGACCCGTTGATCATGGTCGACGGTATCGAATCCTCGAACTACAACAACATCGACCCCAATGAGATCGAATCGATCACGATCCTCAAGGATGCCTCGGCTACGGCCGTCTATGGCGTGCGAGGAGCCAACGGCGTGCTGCTCATCACGACCAAACGCGGCCAGGTGGGTAAACCGCAGATCAGCCTTTCGTCCAGCATTGCCATGTCGAATTTCCCGTTCCTGCGCGAAAACATGAACTCCTATGAATATGCTTCGGCCTATAACCGGGCACTGGCGTTCGACTCCTACGTGACGGGCAACTATACGCAAAAGTATACCGACGAACAGATCGAGAAATACCGGACGGGATCCGATCCGATCTTCTATCCGAGTATCGACTGGTATGACTACATGCTGCGCAAATACAGCTTCCAGTCGCAGCACAACCTCAATATCCGCGGAGGTACCGAACGCGTGAAGTATTTCTTCTCCCTGGGATACTTTACGCAGAACGGTATGCTCGATACCGATGTTCTGAAGCAGGATTACGACTACCAGATCAAATACCGCCGGTACAATTTCCGGTCGAATTTCGATATCGAGATTGTCAAGGGTCTGACGGCCAGCATCGATCTCTCGACGCAGATGGACGACACCCGCGGTCCGAACTGGGACACGCCGCTGCTTATGGAGATGCTCTCCTCGGTTCCGCCCAACGTCTCCCCGGGCGTAGTCGACGGAAGAATCGTCACCATACAGTCCATCACGCAATCGACCTGGACCCCGCTTGCGGCCTACGACAAGGGCTGGCACAAGGATTACGGCAATACGCTCAACGGTTCGGTGCGTCTGAATTACGACATGAGTTTCCTGCTCGACGGGCTCTCGGTCCGAGGTGCCGTCTCCTATAAAAACTACAACCTGGAGGTAAAGACCTACGAAGCTTCGGGCATTTCGTACGAGGCGCGCCGTCTGGACGACAACAGCATCGTCTATATTCCGGGCGGTGATCCCGAGCCCTTCGGCGCCGGATCGAGCGTGCAGAAGAATCGTCGCATCTATATCGAGGCCGGTCTGGAGTACAAGCACAGCTTCGGCGGCCACAACGTTACGGGACTCGTGCTCTACAACCAGAGCAAGTACCACGACCCGACTCTGGCCTTCCTCGTCCCGAACGGATATCAGGGTCTGGTCGGACGCGTCACCTACGACTTCCGCAACCGGTATCTCGCCGAATTCAATATCGGATACAACGGTACGGAGAACTTTGCAAAGGGCCGCCGCTTCGGTGTCTTCCCGTCGGTGTCGCTCGGATGGGTCCCCACGGCCGAGAGCTTCTTCCCGAGCAACAACATCGTGACCTTCATGAAGATCCGCGGGTCATACGGCGTAGTGGGTAACGACCGTATCGGCGGAGACCGTTTCCTCTATCGTCCGACCGCCTACTCCTACTACGACAACGCCTACTACTTCGGCGAAGTGGGGTCAAACTACCAGGGACACAAGGGTGCCGACGAGGGAAAACTCGGCAATCCGCTGTTGACCTGGGAGAAGGCCAAGAAATACAATATCGGTGCCGACATCCACTTCTGGAAGGACAAGATCTCCCTGACGTTCGACTACTTTGTCGAGCACCGTGACAACATTCTCTGGAACCGCGGAACGGTCCCCGATATCATCGGAGCCAACATGCCGGCCTACAACCTCGGCCGGATGAAAAACAGCGGTTATGAGGGCGAAATCTCCTACAACGACTCCTTCGGGAAGTTCAATTTCTTCGTCAAGGCCAACTATACGTATGCGCACAACGTCATCGAGTATCAGGACGAGGTCTTCTGGCAGAACGGATACCAGTTCCGTACGGGACAGCGCTACGGACAGTTCTACGGCTATGTCTCCGAGGGGCTCTTCAACACCTGGGAGGAGGTCAACGACGTGAACCGCCCGGTCTACCAGTGGAACAACAACCGTATTCAGCCCGGTGACATCAAGTATAAGGACATCAACGGCGACGGACGCATCGACAGCAACGACCAGGTGCCGATCGGCTACTCGAACTTCCCCGAGATCATGTTCGGTCTTTCGATCGGTGGCGAATACAAGGGCTTCGACTTTTCGTTCCTGCTGCAGGGTGCCACCCATGTCTCGACCATGCCCTCGCGCCGTACGATGCGCGGCTTCTATATGGCGACGGGTGCCAGCAAGGATCTGTTGAAGAGCTGGAGCCCGGAGCGTTACGAACAGGGTCTCGAGATCGTATATCCGCGCTATTCGGTCACCAACGACGAGCACAACTACGTGACCTCGACCTACTGGCTGGAAGATGCCACCTACCTGCGCCTCAAATCGGCGGAGGTGGGGTATACCTTCCACGGACGGGTCCTCCGCAAGTTGGGAATTGCCGGATTGCGCCTCTACGCCAACGGCAACAACCTGATCACCTGGTGCGATCTGTTCCCGGGTGAGGACCCCGAATTCCCGCTCTGCGAGGCCAACTCGGAACCTTATCCGTTGACGAGAACCTTCAATCTGGGTGTGAACATTAATTTCTAAGACGAAGGAGTATGAAAAACATATTGATTACCCTGTTCGGCCTTGCAAGTCTGTATCTTCTGACCGGTTGTGAGGATATGATGGGCGACTTCCTCGAAAAGGCCCCGAGCGTCGATGTGACCGAGGACGATATCTTCTCTTCGAAAACCGAGGCTGAAAACTTCCTGGCCAGTATCTATCGTTATGGTATCCATTCCAATCTGGGTTACGGAGACAGTGACCTGGCCGGACCCGACGGGACGCTGATGGCCGGGGCTTCCGACGAGGCGGAGACCTGTGCCCCCTGGTACTTCACCAACAACTGGAATGCCGCCGCCATCAGCCCAGACCAGCCGGAAGACCGCCGGTTCTCGACCCGCTGGGTTGCCATCCGCAAGATCGCCCTGTTGCTCAAACGCATCGACGACGTGCCCGACATCGACAAGGAGTATGCCGATCAGCTGAAGGCCGAAGCCAAAGTGATCCGGGCCTTGAACTACTTCGAAATGTTCAAGTTCTATGGCGGAGTGCCCATCATCGACCACTACATCGAGGTCGACGAGGACTTCAAAATCCCGCGCAGCAGTATCGACGAGGTCGTGCAATTCATCGTCAAGGATTGCGACGAGGCATTGCCCGATCTGCCGATCCATCAGACCGGAAGCCTGCGTGGCCGCGTGCATCAGGGCGTGGCTCTGGCTATCAAGTCGAAAGCGTTGCTCTATGCCGCCAGTCCGCTGTTCAACACGGCAACGCCCTATCTGGATCTGGGGGTGAACAACAACCTCATCTGTTACGGCAATTACGATCCGGCGCGCTGGGAAGCGGCTGCTCTTGCGGCAAAAGAGGCCCTCGACTGGGCTCCCGGTGCCGGATGCGAACTGATCACCGATCAGGGGATAGACAAGAACTACCAGTATGCCTGGGAAACATACGACAACAAAGAGATCATCCTCGCCGAAAAAGCCCACGGAACGATCGGTAAATGGACCTGGCCCTGGTCGGCAATCGCACCTCCGGATCTGTATTCCGGCAATGCCGGACAAAGCGGCATCACCCCGACGTTCAACTTCGTCCGCAAGTACGAGAAACGCGACGGAACACCTCAGACCTGGAACATGGAGGGCGGAGGAGATGATCTGCAGGCCAAGATGGCCGAACTCGACCGACGTTTCGCCCAGACCATCGCTTCGAACCAGTCGTATTGGAACTGGGAATTCCCCTCGCTTGAGCTTTTCCAGGGAGGACGACATGCCAATACGTGCCACGGAGGCTTCTGGCTCCACAAGCTCTATCCGAGTGAGATCAGTGAGACGATCTGGACCTATGTACCCAATTCGACCCTTTTCCAGCTCAACGAGATCTATCTGAACTATGCCGAGGCGATGAACGAGGCCTACGGTCCGGACGACAACCACGGTTATGATCTGACGGCCCGCGAGGCGATCAACATCATCCGGGCCCGTTCGGGACAACCGGCCATCGAGGAGACGATGGACCGGGACTCGTTCCGCGAGAGGATCCGCAACGAACGGGCCATCGAACTGGCGTTCGACAACCACCGCTTCTGGGATATCCGCCGCTGGATGATTGCCGAGCAGGAGGGCGTGATGACCGGCAGCATGTACGGCATCAAGATCTACAAACTCGACAACGGCAGCAAGGAGTTCCGCTACGAGCCCTATGTCTTCGAGACGCGTTCGTGGGCGAGAAAGCTCTATCTGCATCCGTTCAGCACGAACGAGATCAACAAGGGCTACCTGGTACAGAATCCCGGGTACTAACGGTTTACAACGAATCCTACTAAATCCGCAAACATGAAAAGACAAAAAAGATATGGGTTCTTACGAAGAGTGGCGCCACTGACCGTCGCATGGACGTTGCTGTGCAGCGGAAGTCTCTTCGCCCAGACCGGCATGCCGGACTCACTGGCCGACTGGGGAAGCATTCCGGGGGAGGTTCTTCCTGCGTGGAAGAGCGTCGGAGCGATCTCGACGGTCAAGGGGCGCGATCTCGTAAAATCGTTCACCTCCAACATCGGCAACACCCTCTACGGACGTCTGCCGGGACTCACCGTACAGCAGAGCAGCGGCGAACCCGGAAGCGACTCTCCGACCCTTTACGGACGGGGCCTGGGAACCTTCGGATCGGGAAAGGGGCTGCACGTTGTTGTGGATGGCTTCCCCTCGACGATGACCTTTTTCGAGCAACTGGCTCCGCAGGAGATCGAATCGATCCAACTGCTCAAGGATGCTGCCGCCACGGCGATCTACGGAAACCGTGCGGCAAACGGTGTGCTGCTGGTGACGACCCGGCGGGGTGAGATCTCGCCCTTGCAGATCGAGGCCGGATTCCGATACGGAGTCCAGCAGGCGATCCGTCTGCCGGAGTTCCTCGATGCCCACGGATATGCGACGCTCTACAACGAGGCGCTGGCAAACGAGGGCCTTGATCCGATGTACGACCAGGCCGATCTGGAGGCTTATGCCCGGGGCAACGATCCGCTGTTCCATCCGAATGTCGACTGGCACAGGGAGCTGCTGCGCAAGGTCAGCCCGCTGGTTACATACAACCTGACGGCCCGGGGCGGTACGCGGACGGTCAAGTATTTCGTCTTGTTCAACGGTGTGAACAACTCCGGACTGCTGAAGGATCCGACCTCGGCGGCCGAATACGGCAAGAAACAGCGTTACGCCCGATACAATTTCCGGACGAATGTCGATGTGCGTCTGTCAAACCGACTGACGGCCAATGTCACGCTGGGCGGTTCGGTCGAGGACAAGGTGATGCCCGGGACAAGCGAAAGCGCCTGGAATCTGTTCGATCTGATGAATGCCGTTCCGGCGAACTCCTTTCCGGTATTTGCCGCCAAGGGGATGTTCGGAGGCAATGCCCTCTACAAGAATCCGCTGGCCGAACTGACCGAAACGGGTTACATCTCCTACAATGGACGTTCGGCCCAGACCTCGCTGCGGCTTACCGAACAGCTCGACATGATCACGCCGGGGTTGAGTATCTCGGGAGGCATCGCCTTCAATACCTACTTCAAGTCCTATTCGAACAAAACCCGCGAATATGCCCGTTATGCCATTTCGAAGGATGATTCGGGCGAGGTGGTCTACACTGAATTCGGGCAGAATACGGCTCTCAACGGCGATGAAAGCTCCTCGACACAATGGCGCAACTACGCCGTGCTGGCGTCGCTGGACTATTCGCGGGAATTCAACCGGCACGCTATCGATGCCACGCTGCGCATGAATTACGACGACTACACGCTCTCGGGCGGCAACCTGCCCTACAAAAACGTCGGCCTGGCCGGGCGTCTGAACTACGCCTTCAAACACAAGTACATCGCCGAGTTCTCGTTCGGATACTACGGTAATGACAATTTCCCGCGGGCAAGTCGTTTCGGGTTTTTCCCGGCCGGAGCCCTTGCGTGGGTTCTTTCCGAGGAGAATTTCCTGAAAAACAGCTCCGTTGTCGATCTGCTCAAAGTCCGTGTATCGTACGGTATGGTCGGAAACTCGGATATCGGAGGTACCCGGTTCATGTACAACCAGTATTATACGTGGGGCGGTTATTACTACCTGGGAGCCTCGAACAGCGGTATCGACACCTATTTTGAAAGTGCGTTGGCCAATCCCGGTGTGACGTGGGAGAAGGAGAAGAAATTGAACATCGGCATCGAGGCCGGCCTCTTCGACGGACTTTCGATCCGGGTGGACTACTTCCGCAACAGCCGATACGACATTCTGACCAAGCCCTACAGTACGGTACCCGACTGGCTCGGAGTCTCGATGCCCGATCTGAATCTGGGAAAGGTGGACAACAACGGTTTCGAAGCCACGGTACGCTATGACCATGCCAACAGGGATGTCAGCTATTTCGTCGAAGGAAGCGTCTGGTATGCCCACAATACGATCAAGTTCAACGCCGAGGCTCCTCAGCAGTATGACTATCGCTACGGAACGGGGCACCAGGTGGGACAACCCTTCCTGCTCGAAGCCATCGGATTCTTCCGGGATCAGGAGGATATCGACAACTCTCCCGAACAGATCTTCGGAGAGGTGCGTCCCGGAGACCTCAAGTACAAGGATCAGAATGGGGATTCGCGGATCGATCAGGACGACTTCGTGCCGGCCGGCTACACCATTACGCCCGAGTACACGCTCGGACTGCACGCCGGCATGAGCTGGAAAGGGTTCGACATCGATCTGATGTTCCAGGGGGCGCTGAACCGCTCGGTCTACTGGGAGGGACGGCAGTTCCAGGCTTTCCAGAACAATGGAAACGTCTCCACGCTGGCGCTGGGCCGCTGGACGCCCGAAACGGCCGATCGGGCCACCTATCCCCGATTGGCAACTACCGGCAACCAGAACAACTACCAGGCTTCGACCTTCTGGCAGAAAAACGGGAATTTCCTGAAACTCCGTTGTCTGGAGATCGGCTACACGATCAATCCGGCGGCGGTCCGCAAGGCGGGAATCCGGGGGCTGCGGGTCTATGTCAGCGGTACGAACCTCTTCTCGATCGACGCAATGGAGGGATATACCGATCCTGAAACGCTTTACGGATACCCGGCCATCCGCACCTACAACGTCGGTTTCAACATCCAATTCTGACAATGATAAATCGAAGAGTCATGACAAAGAATTTCATATACCCGGTGCTTCTTGCCGCGGCCTTTCTGATCTCGGCCTGCAACGACATCCTCGATCCCGAGGTGGAGCTGTCGCTGACCGAGGAGGACGTCCTGCACAACTACAACAATACGCAGGCCCGGGCCGTGGCCATCTACACCTATCTGCCCAACGGCTTCCAATACATCGACGGGGCCATGATCGCTTCGGCCGGCGATGAGGCGGAACATACGATCGAAACCAGCGCGATCCAGAAGTTCAATACCGGAACGTGGAATGCCCTGGACAACCCCGACGGAGCCTGGAGCAACTGCTTCAACGGAATCCGTACGGCCAACCTTTTCCTGGAAAAATCCGACGAGGTGGAGCTCGACTACTACCGCCTGGACCCCAATCCGAGTCAGCAGGAGGCTTACAGAACCCGTCTGGCCAATATCAAGCGCTGGAAATACGAAGCCCGGTTTCTGCGGGCCTATTTCTACATGGAGTTGGTGAAACGTTATGGCGGCGTGCCGATTCTGGAGCGCAGCTACACGGTCAACGACAACTACCAGAATGTCCAGCGCAATACGCTTGAGGAGTGTTTCGACTTCATTGTCGCCGAATGCGACTCGGCGGCCCGGGAATTGCCTCCCGTCTATGAGGAGGGGGATCTGGGACGTGCCACGAAGGGTGCCGCGCTGGCCCTGAAGAGCCGTGCGCTGCTCTACCGTGCGAGCGATCTCTACAACGACGTGTCGTGGTGCGGCGGCTACGCCCATCCCGAACTGATCTCGATGGTCAATGCCGACAGACTCGAACAGTGGGATGCGGCGGCCCGGGCAGCCAAAGCCGTCCTCGACCTTTCGGAGGCCGGTTACAGCCTGGCCCCCGATTATGGCGAGCTGTTCCGCACGTACAACAGCCCCGAAATCATCCTGGCACGCCGCAACGGTGCGACCAACTCCTTCGAATCGACCAATTTCCCCATCGGTTACGATGGCGGGAACAGCGGCACGACCCCTTCGCAGAATCTGGTGGACGCCTACGAGATGAGCGATGGAACGGATTTCGACTGGACGGATGCCGAGCAGGTGGCCGATCCCTACGTCAACCGGGATCCCCGCTTGGCCTACACGATCGTGACCAACAACGCACCGTTCAAGGATCGGGCCGTCGAGTGCTGGGCCGGGGGTCGTGACGGAAAGGGCGTCACCCGGGCTACGAAGACCGGATACTACATCCGCAAGTATGTGGATCCGAATCTCGATCTGCTGCTCGGGCAGACAAGTATCCACAGCTGGATCCTGATCCGTCTGGGCGAGATCTACCTCAACTATGCCGAAGCGATGAACGAAGCCTACGGACCGAACGACGACCACGGATATGGAATGACGGCCCTGCAGGCGATCAACGCCGTACGCAACCGTACGGGAGTCATGATGCCGGCTATTCCCTCTTCGGTGACTCGCGAGCAGCTGCGGGAGCGTATCCGCCGCGAGCGCCGCATCGAACTGGCCTTCGAGGACCATCGCCTGTGGGACGTCCGGCGCTGGATGACGGCCACGACCGACCTTGCGGAGCCGATCCGCGGCGTCGACATCAACAAGCGCGGCGGTACGTATGAGTATACTCCGATCGAGGTGGAGAAACGCGTCTTCGAACCGAAGATGTTCTTCTATCCGATTCCTCAGAAGGATATCAACATCAGCCGCTGGCCCCAGAACCCTCTATGGTAGAAGAAGCTAACACAAGATCTATGAAAACACGTCCTATTCTTTTCGCACTGGCCGTCGCTCTGGGATTCGCCTCGTGCAACTACGATACGATCACCGATGCCGACTATCCTGCGCAGCGGATTTATCTCGCCGCGGCAGCCGCCGGAAACATCTATACGATTGAATCCATTCCATCCCATTCGAGCAATACCCCCACGCCCGGCTCGGTCTTCCAGTTCACGGTCGACAGGCAGGCCAACACGTTCAACATCCCGCTGTCGATCTACCGCGCGGGAATCGATAACGACGGTGAGGTCGTGACGCGGGTTGCCTTCAACAGCGACACGGTCAATTCGCTGATCACCTCCGGGCTGTTGCCCGACGTCACGCTGATTCCGGCCGACAAATGCTCGATGCCCGCCGAGGTCCGGATGGAAGATGGACTTTCGCATGCCACCTTCAACGTCTCGATCGATCTGGACTACCTGGCCGCGCAGGCCCCGACCTCGCAGCTGGCCTTCGGTCTCAACATCACGGAAAGTTCCCGTGAGGTGAATCATGCCCTCGATGCCCTGATCGTGGTGATCGACACCAAGATCATGAAGCCTTCGGCACAGTTCACCTTCCAGGTCGATGCCGATGCCTGGAACCGCATTCATTTTACGAACCGCTCGGAGAATATCGTCGCTTCGCAATGGCAATTCGGGGATGATTCGAGCTCCGACGAAACGAATCCCACCCATACCTACGAGGCGGGCGGCACCTATGAGGTAACGCTGACGACGACCGGGATCCTGGGTGATCAGGAGACCTCCCGGATGGAGGTTCAGATCATCCAGGTCGAACTGCTCGACCGCTCGGGATGGAGCATCGCCGGATTCTCGACCGAGGAGCCGGCCGAGGGCAACGGAAACGGACTGGCCGCCGCAGCCATCGACGGAAACATCGATACCTACTGGCACACGCAGTGGTCCGGTGCCACTCCCGGATATCCCCACTATCTGATTGTCGACATGGGGGCGCTTTATACCGTGGCCAGCGTGCAGTGCATCCGTCGGCAGGGTGACAACCGCGGACAGACCGAATGTCAGATCCTGCTGAGCACGGATCAGAGCGAGTGGATCGATTGCGGAACGTTCCCCGTGGCGGACACCGACGATCCCCAGACCTTCACGCTGACCTCTTACGAGAAGGCCCGCTATATCAAGTATGTGGCAACCAAGGGCAACAACCATTTCGCGTTCCTGGCCGAGATCTCCGCATACGGGTCCAAAGAATAACCATCAATGAACAATAAAGACATGATTCGCAAAATGATTACACTGTTGATGATCGCCGCAGCCGCCATGTCGGCCTGCGACAACGAAATATGCTACGAAGACTATTATCAGGGCATGACCGAAACCTATACGGCTGTTCCGGCCAACGACTTCCTGTCCACCATCGGTGTCAACTCCGCCATAAACTCCCGCGGAGAATATCTCGAAAAGACGCTCGACTGCATGAAATATATCGGAGCACGCTGGATCCGCTCCGGGTATGGCGGCGGCAGTATCGCCCATTTTGAGCGTCTCTACAACGAAGCGGGCATCAAATTCTCGCTGGGTCTCGACTCCGGGGGGAGCGACATCGAGCGTGTGATCGAAGGAGCCCGGAACCTGGCTCCCATCGGGGCTCTGCTGGCCATTGAGGGAAACAACGAGCCCAACAACTGGACGATCGAGTACAAAGGCGAAAAGGGTGGAGGCAGTTATAGCTGGGTTCCCGTGGCCGAACTCCACCGGGATCTCTACGAAGCCGTCAAGAGCGATCCTGTTCTGAAGGATTATCCCGTCTGGAGCCTCAGTGAGACCGGAGCGCAGACCGACAACTGCGGATTGCAGTTCCTGACCATTCCCAAAGGTGCCAATACGATCATGCCCGAGGGAACGACTTTCGCGGACTTCGCCAATTGCCACAACTACATCATCCATCCCAGTTGGCCGGGAATCCACAACAACCAGACCTGGCTGGCCTCGGATCCCACGAAGAATGCCCCGGTCGACGGACTTTACGACAATTTCGGCCTGACATGGGGACAGCACTTCCTGGGATATGACGAAGAGACGCTGCTCCATCTGCCGCGCGTGACGACCGAAACGGGCGTAACCATCGGGGACGGCGTGACGGAAGAGCATCAGGCGCTGATGTACATGTCGCTCTACCTGGCTCAGTTCAAGCGCGGTTGGAGCTATACGTCGGTCTACATCCTGCGGGACCGCTCGGACGAGGCCGGGAATCAGAGCTTCGGCTTTTTCGCCAAGGACTACACGCCGCGTCTGGCAGCCCATTACATGCATAATCTGACGACGATTCTTGCCGACGATCATTCGATCGAGAATCCGGGATCCGTAGCCTATGAGATTCCCAATAAACCCGCTACGGTACACCATCTGCTGATGCAGAAAAACGACGGTCGCTTCGAACTCGTCGTCTGGGGAGAGCGCTTCGAGGGTGGATCGGACAAGATCCAGGTCATCCTCGACCAGGAGTACGACCATATCCGTATCTACAACCCGACGGTCGGAACCGAACCCGTGGAGACGCTTTACAACACGCGTACGGTCTCTCTGACCATGACGAATCACCCTTACGTGATTGAATTCAGCCGATGATGCACATGAAAGGAGGTAAGATCATTCCGGCGGTCCTGGCCATTGCCCTGGCGGCAATGGCCGGGACCCTTCACGCCCAGTCGATAGATCCCGACAGGCTGTACAGAATCGTTACCGACCAGGGACTGGCGCTCGACAACCGGCTGAATCCCGAGAATCTCGGGGTGCTGTATCTCGATCCCCAGCAGCGGAGCGATCGTGGACAGCTCTGGCGTATCGTTCCCTATGGGGATGCCTGGGTCATCTACAGCCCCTTCACCAACAAGAGTCTTGATATCGTCGACAGCGGTGCGGGACGCCGTCCGATCGGCATGTGGGACTACAGCCGGGCCAACGTCAACCAGCATTGGTTGATCCGCCCGGCCGGTGAGGGGCATGTCTCCATCACTCACCGGAATACGGGCTGGACACTCGCCGTCCGCGATGCGCAACACTCCGGAATGCCGCTTTATGCACTGGCCGACACGGCGCTCGGAATCTCCTGGCGTCTTGTCGAAACCCGCACGCCGCTGCCTCCCGAGAATGCCCGGGGCAAATACGAATGGGAGAACGAACAGATCTTCGCCATCGGCAAGCTGCCCGGACGCGTCACGGCGATTCCCTATCCGTCCGTTGCGCAGATGCAGCGGGACAGCGCCTATCGGTTTCCGTGGCTGACACCCTCGTCGGATTACTACCGCAGCCTCAACGGCATGTGGCGGTTCCACTGGGTCCGGGATCCGAAACTCCGTCCGCGGGATTTCTATCGGCCTTCGTACGACGTGTCGGACTGGGCCGAGATCCCCGTGCCGTCAAACTGGGAGATGCACGGATACGGCACCCCGATCTATACCAATGTGACCTATCCCTTCCGCAATCTTCCTTCGCGCATTCTTCCGCAGAAGGGCTTCACGAATGAATTTGAAACGAATCCCGTAGGATCCTATCGCCGGACGTTCGAACTCCCGGCAACCTGGAAGGAGATGGAGGTGTTCCTCCATTTCGACGGGGTGTACAGCGCCATGTATGTCTGGGTCAACGGCAAAAAGGTCGGATACAGCCAGGGATCGAACAACGATGCCGAATTCGATATCACGTCGCTGGTCCATCCCGGAGAGAATACGCTCGCCGTCGAGGTATATCGTTGGTCGGACGGCAGTTACCTCGAAGACCAGGACATGTTCCGCATGAGCGGCATCCATCGGGATGTCTATCTGTATGCCGCACCCAAACTGCACATCCGAGATTTCCATCTCTCGTCGCGGTTCGACGGGGGAGACTACTCCCGGGCGACATTCCTTGTCGACGGATTTGTCCACAACTATGCCCGTCAGGCAGACAACGGTTCCCGGGTGTCTGTCACGCTGCTCGATCCCGAAGGCCGGCAGGTGGCCGCGCTGACGTCGGAGCCTTTGCAGGTCGGTGCCGGCCGGGAGGCCGTCACGTCGCTTTCGGCACGCATCGAACATCCGCGACTCTGGACGGCGGAGACTCCCGAACTCTATACGGCCGTGCTGGCGTTGCACGCCGCCGACGGATCCGTCCGCGAGGCGCTGAGTTCGAAATTCGGATTCCGCGAGGTCTCGATCCGCGACCGGCACGTCTGCATCAACGGTCGTGAGGTCTTTTTCAAGGGGGTGAATCGGCACGATACCCATCCGCAGTTCGGACGTGCCGTACCCGTATCGTCGATGCTGGAGGATATTCTGCTGATGAAGCGGCACAACATCAACACCGTGCGGACGAGCCACTATCCGAACAGCCCGAAGATGTACGCCATGTATGACTATTTCGGGCTGTACGTGATGGACGAGGCGGATCTGGAGAACCACGGCAACCACAGCCTCTCGGAACGCAGGAGCTGGCTCCCGGCCTTCAAGGATCGGGTTCGGCGCGTCATCCAGCGGGATCGGAACCATCCGTCGGTCATCTTCTGGTCGCTGGGCAACGAAGGCGGCAGCGGAACCAATTTCGACTCTCTGTATGTCGAGGTCAAAAGGTTGGATGCCTCGCGTCCGGTACACTACGAGGGCAAGAATGACGCCGCCGACATCGATTCGCACATGTATCCCGATCTGGCACGCATGCGCGCCTTCGACAGTCAGCCGTCCGACCGTCCCTATTTCTTGTGCGAATACGCCCACTCGATGGGGAATGCCCCGGGCAATCTGGGTGAATACTGGGACTATATCGAGAACGATGCCCAACGGATGATCGGCGCCTGCATCTGGGACTGGGTGGATCAGGGCATCAATAAATACGGAGAACCGGCCGACAGATACTATTTCGGCGGGGATTTCGGCGATCGGCCCAACGACGGCAATTTCGTCTGCAACGGATTGACCACGCCCGACCGCCGGGTGACGGCCAAATTGCGCGAAGTCAAACAGGTATACCAGTACATCAAGCTCAAGGGCCTGGCTCCCGAAGCCGGGCGGATCGGCGTGACGAACCGTTATGCCTTTACGGATCTCGACCGTTTCGACATCCGCTGGTCGGTGTTGCGTGACGGTTCGGTCGTCGAGCGGGGCGAATTGGCTCCCATGTCCCTGGCGCCCGGAGAGTCCGGCGTGCTGAGCATCCCCTTCCGCACCCCGCGCGAAAAGGATTCGGAATACTTCCTGAATGTGGAATTCGCCCTCAGCGAGGCGACCTCGTGGGCGCCGGCCGGGCATGTGGTGGCTTTCGGACAGTTCGCCCTGTCACCGCGCCCGGCTGTCAAGTCCGGAGCGGACTCCGCCGCATGCGCTCCGCTCAGGGTCCGGGAGGAGAAGAGTCTCCTGACCGTCGAGGGTGAGCGCTTCCGGGCCGCTTTTGATCGTCGGACGGGATTCCTCACCGAACTTCTCTACGATGGCATTCCGATGCTGGACGACTCCTGCGGCATGGAGCTGAACTGGTATCGCAGCGTGGATAACGATACCTTCACCGACCGGAATTACTACGCGACGGAAAGTGCTGCCACGATCTTCGTCCATCGGACCGCACCTGCGGATCGGGAGGTTTCGATCATCGTGGAGGGTGAGGCCCGAATTCAGTCGCCCCGGGGTGTCAACATCCCCTACACGCTTCGCTACCTCGTCCGCGGTGACGGGGTGATCGAGGTGACGGGGTCGTTCGTCAAGGCCTCCGATGCGGAGATCGTGCGGCGGCTGGGGTGGCGTCTGACCATGCCTGCCGGCTTCGAGCAGGTCGAGTGGTACGGTGCCGGACCTCATGAGAACTATCCCGACCGCATGCGCTCGGCCTCCATCGGACGGTGGGCCTGCACGGTCGACGAAATGGCCGCAGAGCATTACGTCCGGGCCCAAAGCCTCGGAAACAGAGAGCAGATCCGCTGGTTCAGCGTGTGCAACGACTCCGGTAAGGGCCTCCGTGTGGTGTCGCTCGACCGGATGAGTTTCAGCGTGCTGCATTATCTCGACAACGAATTGTGGGCGGCACGTCACGACCATGCGCTGGAGGGAATCCGGCATGCCGAAAGTTTTGTCAACATCGACCTTCTGCAGCAGGGCCTGGGCAATGCCTCCTGCGGACCCAAGCCGCTCGAGCAATACATGATTCCCGAGAATGTCCCCCTGCATTACACATTCCGCATTGAACCGCTGAAACCATGATACAGACCAGTCACAAGACCCGTTTTCTTCTCAGGCGTACGATTGCCATCGTGCTCGGCGCCGCCGCATTGTCGGGCTGCGGCTCCCGCCAACGGCTGATTGACCATGTCGATCCGTTCGTCGGAACGGCCTATACGGGGCATACGTTTCCGGGAGCGACCTGTCCCTTCGGATTCATGCAGCCCGGTCCCCAGACCGGGAACTTCGGATGGGAGTACTGCAGCGGATACGTCCACGGCGATTCGCTCATCTGGGGCTTCACGCAGAACCGGCTGAACGGTACCGGAATTCCCGACCTGGGCGATCTGCTGATGATGCCTCACGCCGGGCGTGCCGATACGCTCCGGACCAGTCGCTATGATCCGCAGAGCGAACAGGCTCATCCGGGCTATTACGCCGTTTCGCTGACCGACAATCGGGTCGATGTCGCCCTTACCTGTACGCCGCATGTGGCTCTGCACCGTTACACCTATCGGGGAGATGGCCGCCGGAATCTCTTCCTCGATCTGCAGAGCGGCCAGGTGAGCAGCCGGGAGCAGCTGCGCGACCGGGTCCTGAAGGTCGAGGTCGAACAGGTCGACAACCGGACCATCCGCGGCTATCACCGCATCCGGGGATGGGTTACACGTGGCCTTTACTACGTCATTCGTTTCGATACGCCGATGGAGGAGTGCCGTCGTGTCGATGACGGCACGCAGGGCCTTGCTCCGAAATACGAGATCGCATTCCCGGACGGGGAACAGCCCGTGCTGGCTAAGGTCGCTTTCTCGACGGTCAGTTGCGCGGGTGCGGAGCGCAACCTCGAGGAAGAGGCGCCCGACTGGGATTTCGATCGGGTGCGGAGTGCCGCGGAGAACGCTTGGGAGGAGCTTCTCTCCCGGGTGCGGATCGAGGGGTCGGAGGAGCAAAAGGCCAACTTCTACACGGCGATGTACCATCTGATGATTCAGCCCAACAACATCGCCGATGTCGACGGATCGTATCGGGGGGCCGACGACCAGGTCCGCAATGCGGAGTGTGGACGTTACTTCTCGACCTTTTCGCTGTGGGACACCTTCCGGGCGGCTCATCCCTTCTATACGCTTCTGTTGCCCGATCTTGAGGCCGATATGGTCAACAGCATGCTCGACCATTGCGATGTCCAGGGCTTTCTGCCCATCTGGGCGCTGTGGGGCAAGGAGAATTACTGCATGATCGGGAATCATGCCGTTCCCGTTGTGGTCGATGCCTGTCTGCGCGGACTCCGGGGGGTGGATGCGCAACGGGCCTATCAGGCGGTGTACCGCTCCCTGACCGAGGAGCATTATCGCAGCGAGTGGCATCTCTACGACCGCTACGGCTACTTTCCCTTCGACAGTATCCGCGAAGAGTCGGTCTCCCGAACGCTCGAATGTGGCTATGACGACCATTGCGCGGCCCTGTTGGCCACCGCTCTGGGCCGTGAAGAGGAGGCCGCGTTCTTCAACCGCCGGGCCCTCTATTATCGCAATCTGTTCGATCCCGAGTCGAAGCTTGCACGCGGTCGTGACAGCCGCGGCAACTGGCGCACACCCTTCAACCGGTTCAGCCTTTCGCACGGCGGAACGAGCGGTGGAGACTATACGGAGGGGAATGCCTGGCAGTATGTCTGGCACGTGCCGCACGATGTCGAAGGGCTGATCGAACGGATGGGAGGTCCCGAGGAGTTCGCCCTCCGGCTGGATTCGCTCTTCACGATCGATACGCGTGCCGAGGTCACGGGCTTTGTCGGAGACGTGACGGGGCTGATCGGACAATATGCCCACGGCAACGAGCCGAGCCACCATGTGGCTTATCTCTATACGCTGGCCGGGCGTGCGGACCGTACGGCCGAGGTGATACGCCGTATTTTCGACGAGTTCTATAAACCGCGCCCCGACGGGCTGTGCGGAAACGATGACTGCGGACAGATGTCGGCATGGTACCTCTTCTCGGCCATGGGATTCTATCCCGTGGATCCGGCATCGGGCGTGTATGTCCTCGGGGCTCCGCAGATTCCCCGAGTCGAGATGTCGCTGCCCAACGGTCGTACGTTGCTTGTCGAGGCCCGCGGCCTTTCGGAGACGAATCGTTACGTGGCGTCGGCAACCTGGAACGGTGTGCCGCTCGGAAAGACCATTTCCTATGACCAGATCATGGAGGGAGGCACACTCGAATTTGTCATGAGTGCCGCTCCCGTCCGGGAAGAGCAAAAAAACGCGACAAAATGAAAAGTCTCCAATCTGCCGCTTTCGCACGTCGTGTGGCGGCGAATCTCAAGCGTTGCGCATCGCAACTGCTTCTTGCCGGAACGGCGTGTGTCGTGGCGGGAGCCTGCTGCGGAGTCCCGGAGGAGCGGGATCCGGTCGATTACGTCAATCCCTCGATCGGCAACATCAGCCATCTGCTCGTTCCGACCTATTGCACGGTCCATCTGCCGAACAGCATGCTGCGTATGGTACCCCTGCGTAACGAGGCTACGGAAGACCGTGTGGCGGGATTGCCCGTGCAGCTGACCAACCATCGGGGTGCCCAGGCCTTTAGACTCCGTCCCGACAACGGGCGGCCGTTCGAATCCTATGACTACAGTCTCGAAAAGGTAACTCCGTACTCCTACGAGGTGTATCTCGACGAGGTGGATGTGGAGGTGCGTTTCGCTCCGTCACACCGCTCGGCCGCCTACGAACTGACGTTCGGAGCCGAGGGCCCCTACCGGGTCATTGTCGAGGCGCTGAACGGACGTCTGCAGACCTCCGGGAACCTTGTCCGCGGATTCGACGAACTGAAAAACAATACCCGGGCTTACCTCAACCTCGAAACGAGCCCGCAACCGCTGAAGGCAACTCTTGCGGAGGACGGTTCGCGGGTGATTCTCGAATTTGCGGAGCCGGAAGTCTCCCTGCGTTACGGCATCTCCTATATCGACTGTGATCAGGCGGCCCGCAATCTGGAACATGAAATCGGCAAGGCGGATGTCGCAACGGTCGCCTCCCGGGGCCGGGCCCTCTGGAACGAAGCACTGGGCCGGATTGGCGTGAAGGGGGCCAGTGAGGACGAGAAGAGCGTCTTCTATACGGCACTTTACCGCACCTACGAGCGTATGGTGTGCATTTCGGAGCAGGGTCGTTATTTCAGCGCCTATGACGGACGCGTGCACGATGACGGAGGACGTCCCTTTTATGTCGACGACTGGTTCTGGGATACGTTCCGGGCGGTGCATCCGCTGCGGACGATCCTCGATCCCGAAGCGGAGATGGATATGGCGGAGTCGATGGTCCGCATCGCCCGGCAGTCCGAACGGATGTGGATGCCGGTCTTCCCCGGAGTGGCGGGCGACAGCCACGGAATGAACTGCAACCATGGTGTGGCCGTCATTGCCGACTGCTGTGCAAAGGGCCTGACCGACTTTGACGTCGAGGGCGCCTACGAAGCATGCCGGAACGCGCTGCTTGAAAAGACCCTGGCACCCTGGTCGGCGGCACCGGCCGGCCGGCTCGATGCCTTCTATCGGGAACACGGCTATTTCCCGGCGCTCGAACCCGGTGCCGAAGAGACCGAACCCGAAGTCCACGGCTTCGAGAAGCGGCAGCCCGTCGCCGTGACTCTCGGAACGGCCTACGACGAGTGGTGCCTGTCGCGCGTGGCGGAGACGTTGGGCCGCACGGATGATGCCGGGCTCTTCCGCCAGCGGGGCCTCAACTACCGGCATCTGTTCAATCCTGCAACCCGGTTTTTCCACCCGCGCACCGAACGGGGCGCGTTTGTCGAACCGTTCGATTACCGATTCTCCGGAGGTCTCGGGGCCCGTGATGCCTACGACGAAAACAACGGATGGATCTACCGCTGGGAGGTGCCGCACAACGTCGCGGATCTGATCGACCTGTTCGGAGGCGACAGCCTCTTTGTGGCCGAACTCGACCGGATGTTCCGGACACCTCTTGGACGCAGCAAGTATGAGTTCTACGCCCAGCTGCCCGATCATACGGGGAATGTCGGCCAATTCTCGATGGGCAACGAGCCCTCTCTGCACATTCCCTATCTCTATTGTTATGCCGGGCAGCCCTGGAAAACCCAGAAGCGGACACGCCGGCTCCTCGCACAATGGTTCCGCAACGATCCGATGGGGATGCCGGGCGATGAGGACGGTGGCGGGATCAGTGCCTTCGTCGTCTTCTCGATGATGGGATTCTATCCCGTAACGCCGGGGATCCCGGCCTATGTGTTGACGAGTCCCGTCTTCGAACGGATCTCCCTGAAGGTCCCCGGGGGAACCTTCCGGATCGTCTGCCACAACTGGGCGGCGGATCATGTCTACATCCAGTCGGCCCGTCTGAACGGCAAACCCTGGACGCACTGCTGGATCTCCCATGAAGATGTGGTTGCGGGCGGTGTGCTGGAACTCACGATGGGGCTGCGCCCCAACCGGCAATGGGGTTCGGCTCCGGAGGATCGTCCGCTCTCGTTTGATGATGTGAAACCTTAAAATAGTTAGTCTTTCATGAATTACCGAAAATGTATCACCTTGATGCCGGGATGCCTGGCATCTCTGGGGATCCTTGTGGCACTCTGTGCTCCCCGCACGGTCGAAGCCCAGGCCATCGTGCCCAACCCCGAATATGCGGATTTCAACTACGGCCAGTCCGACAACGGACGCCATGCCGAGTGGACACAAAGTATCCGGGTCCTTTCGCCCGAATGCCGTTCGGATGTCTCGGGGAAGGTGCGTGTAACATTCGTTGCACCCGGCATGGACGAGGTGAAGGCCTTGTGCTGGCAGCAGCCCACCGCTTCGAATCCCGACAGCTGGGGGCACGATGTGGTTCTGACACCCCGGGGCGTACGGCTCGACGCCGAAGGACGGGGCTCATTCCGTTTTGACGCCGACGATTTTCCGGCAGGACCGATGAATATCCGCATCTATGCCCAAAGCAGTTCGGGGAAACGCGACTTTTTCGAGTTGCAGCTCTACAACACATCGGGCAAGGTCTGGAACCGGGGTATCCCGAGTGCGGATCCTGTGGGAGCCCGGGGTCTGAAGCTCATCTTTTCCGATGATTTCGACGGTCCGCTGTCGATCTCGAACGACGGCCGCGGAGCCCGTTACAATGCGCACAAACCGCGTTTCGGGGACTTCAGCGGCTGGCCCTTCACGGATGTCGACAGCCCGGACAACCCCTTCTCACAGCGGGACTCCTATTTGAAAATCGCCGCGCGCAAACGCCCCGGGACACCGGGCAGTACGGGACTTATCGCCTCGGTCAACATGGATGGCGAAGGTTTCTGGGTCAAGGCACCGTGTTATCTCGAATGCCGCTTTACGGCGCAGTCCGCTCCAGGCACCTGGCCCGCATTCTGGACCATTACGGGCATCGACCGCGATTCGAACGGTGATGAACTCGATATCGTCGAGGCCTATGGAGGCGTGGGCCCGGGCAATCCGAATCATCCGGGATATTCGGTGACGAGTCACTTTTGGGGACAGAAGAACGACGACGGATCTCCCAAGGAGGCGGTCTCGGGAGTCATTCCGATCATGGAAATCGGTGGCAAAAGCTATTGGTCCACGACTTTTCACACCTATGGCGTCTATATCGGCGAGCAGGAGACCGTCTACTATTTCGACGACATTGAGGTTTTGCGGCATCCGACAAACGACGTTTCCCGCGAAAAACCCCATCTGTTTCTGATCAACTATGCGATCGGCGGCATCAGCGGCTGGCCGATCGATCTGGAACGCTACGGCAACGGCTCGGACATGTATGTCGACTACGTGCGCGTCTATGCTGAAGATACCATTGACTATTCCATACCCCGACCCCAAAAATAACCTAAATAACCCTATTGCTTATGAAACGATTGCTGTATTGGGCGACCTTGTTTGCCCTGACCACTTCGGGGGCCTGTTCGAGTTCCGACTCCACGGACGACAACAACGGCTCCGAAGTGCGTTTGACCTCTCAGTCCGAGGTTAATGCTTTTCAGAGACAGGGATATGTGGATCTGTTGATTATCAACGGAGAGGACATTACCGACCTGTCGTCGCTGGCAATTACCGACGTGGGGACGCTTGCCATTCAGAAGACCTCGATCCAGAGCCTCTCGCTTCCGACGCTGCGCAGCGTCGCGAAAGAATTCACGATCGAAAATAACAGCCGTCTGACGGCAATTGCCGACCTGTCGTCGCTTTCGACCGTCAACGGCACCCTGACGATCAACAACAACACCCGGTTGACCGATATTTCGGGGTTGCTCTCCCTGGAAAAGATCTCGGGACTGCTCAGCATCACGAACAACACGAGCCTGGGAGAGGACAAGCCCTTCGACGGAGGTGATGACTATACCTATGGTCTGCTGCCGGTCAAATACCTCTCGGAGCACGATGCCTTGCCGGGCGGCGTGAAGCTCGTAAACAACCATCCCTATGCCGCCACCGAGGTTGACATGATCGGTACGGGCGGCATCGAGGAGTGGCAGGACTTCGTGATTGACTCGAAGGCTGCGGCCGACGCTTTCAATCCGGGTGGCTCCACGGTGATGAATCTTACGGTCAAAGGCCATGAAATCACCACCGATGTGCTCATTTCGCTCACCGAGAAGGGCCTTCGCTGCGTGAAGGGCATCATGACCCTCGAGGATACGAAGATCACCGGGACTGAAGGTTTCTTCGATGTGGTCAAGTGCGAAGGAAGCATCATCTTCAAGGACAATATCCCCGACGAGGGACAGATCAACACGAACGGATTGCGTTACTATACGCGTATCGGCGGCGATCTGGTCATCGAAAACACACGGCTGGTCTTCTGGACCAACGCCAGCAGTTTCGCCAGTATCACCGATATCGCCGGGAGCCTGCGCATTATGAACTGTGGCGATTTCGGCTCCGGCGAGGGCTTCGAATCGTTGAAAACCGTAGGCGGGGATCTCGAAATCTCGCAGTGCGGAAACTTCTCCTCCCTTTCGGGGATGAAACTCATCACGATCGGAGGCAGCCTTCTGGTGACCGGTAACGGCAATTTCAACGGCCTGGGAGGTCTGGAATCCATCCAGCAGATCGGCGGTACGGTAAAGCTCCAGGGTGATCTGCCCGACTATGGGGATGTCGGACGTCCCGGATGGTGTCTGGTGCAGAAGTGGATTTCGGAGGGATTCATCGCCGACCAGGAGAACATGGAGTTGAAGAACAAGGCCGGGGATGCGGTCAGCCTGGAAGGTATCGAGCCTTGCGACGGCAACAACCCGGGTGGCGCCAATGAACCGAAAAGCTATGAGATCAACGGTCTGAGTGAACTCGAAGCCTTTGTTTCCGCTGTACCCGTCGAAAAGGAGACTGTCGTAGACCTGACCATTTCGGGCTCCGACATCACCAACGACATGATGTCGCGCGTCCAGAATCGCGTAGCCGCCATTACGGGAACGGTAACGTGGGACGGCGTAGGCGTCGAGACTACCGAGAATTTCTTCAACGTGATCGATTGCCAGGGCAGCATTATTCTGCGCAACTGTCTCAATCTGGGCAATCCGAACGGATTTGTGGGATACACCGAGATCAAGGGTGATTTCATCATCGAGAACTGTCCGAATCTGGCAACTCCGGGTGCTGCGGGCTGGGGTGATGTTGCCTGGTCTTCGCTCGAACACGTCGGCGGTACGGTTCGTTTGCAGGGCGTGATGACCCAGTTGGGGGGTCCGACCTTCAAACGTCTGCAAACCGTAGGCGGCAATTTCGAAATCATCGAGTGCTCCGATGCCTTCTGGGACTTCAAGAACATGCCGCTTGCGTCGGTCGGTGGAAGCATCATCATCATGAATAACCCGAACTTCGAGAACCTCGTGGGTCTCGATCAACTGACGTTTATCGGCGGAGACGTGATGATCGTCGACAATCCGAAGGTTCCCATCACCTCCGACTGGGCCGTGGGATACTGTCTGTTGCGCGACTACCTCACACGCGGCATTCTGTCGCCCGAGGCCACCATTACGATCGGAACGACCGAGAACCCCATCGATATTGCCACCGTACCTTCGTGCAGTGGTGATCCGCTGCCCTCCGAACCTCAGAGCTACGTGCTCAATGGCCGGACAATGGTCGAGGCCTTCATCAACGGAGCATCGGCCACGAAAGAGACCGTCGTAAATCTGACGATCTCGGGCTCCGACGTGACGGATGACATTCTGTCTCGCGTCCAGGATCGCGTGTCCGAGGTGCTGGGAACGGCGACCTGGGATGGTCTTGCCGCCACGACAACGGTCGATTTCTTCGATAAGATCAATTGCCACGGAATCGTTATCCGCGACTGTCAGGATCTGGGCAATCCGAATGGATTTGACGGATATACCCAGATCGAGGGAGATTTCATCATCGAGAATTGCCCGAATCTGGCAACCCCGGGTTCTCCCGGTTGGGACCGCCACGGCTGGTGGTATCTCGAGCACGTCGGCGGCACGTTCCGTTTGATGGGCGTCAAGCAGCAGATGGGTCAGGACAATACGTTCCACAGCCTGAAGACCGTGGGCGGCAATTTCGAGATCATCGAGTGCTCCGATGCCTTCTGGAACTTCATCGGCATGCCTCTCACGTCGATCGGCGGCGACCTGATCGTCACGGGTAATCCCAATCTTGAGACAATCGAAGGTCTCGACAAGCTGGAGAAAATCGGTGGTGATGTGGTGATGCTCGACAATCCCAAGGTTCCGTATCAAGCCAGTGACTGGCAGGTAGGTCTTTGTATTTTCAAGCATTACAAGGATACGGGTATTATCGGTCCCGATGCCACGATTACGCTGGGCATGTCGGACAATCTGGTCAATGTCGACGACCTGATCCCCTGTACGGGTAAGATCAAGGAATAGATCCGGATCTGTTGATTCAAGAAACCCGACGAAGGATTCCTTCGTCGGGTTTTCTGTGTTCACGGATTCCTGTGATTCCGGGTTTCGGATCTCTGCTTTGCGGGTGAAACCGGCAAATTCTCCTGTTTCTGAGCGAGCAAGAGATTCGAGTTCCCGGGGGCTCCGTCTGTTTGTGCAGAGGGGTGCAAGCCGTTCCCATTGATTTGGATCTGAGGTGCATCCACGAAAAAAGGAGCCCCGGTCGAAGGCTCCAAAAGTGCGGATAAAGGGACTCGAACCCCCACGCCGTAAGGCATCAGATCCTAAGTCTGACGTGGCTACCAATTACACCATATCCGCGTCGTTCTCACAAAGGTAGATATTTTTTCACAATTCACAATCCCGAATGCCTATTTATCCGGCTTTTTTGGTTACTTTTGTGCGTAATTTGATGCAATGCCGCAACTCGTAACGCTCGTTCTTGCGCCTCGACAGGCCGCCGATGTGAAGTTTTACACTTCGCAGGCTGCTCATCGTCTGGGTATTCGGGACGATGACGTCGCTTTGATCCGCGTCGTCAAACGATCCATCGATGCCCGGCAACGGCAGATCAAGGTGAATCTCACCCTCGAGGTCTATGTCGACCGGGAGCCGCGCCCCGCTCCCGTTCATTTTGACTACCCTTCGGTGACGGGGCATACCGAGGTGGTGATCGTCGGCTCCGGACCGGCGGGACTCTTCGCGGCGTTACGGCTCATCGAATTGGGCCTCAAACCCATCGTTCTGGAGCGCGGCCGCGATGTCTCGGCCCGCAAACGGGACATCGCACAAATCAATCGCAACGGCCCCGTCGATCCCGATTCGAACTATGCCTTCGGGGAGGGGGGTGCCGGAACCTTCTCCGACGGCAAGCTCTTTACCCGCAGTAAAAAGCGGGGTGACTACAACAAGGCCCTTCAAACCCTGGTTTTTCATGGCGCGACCCCCGAGATCCTCTTCGAGGCGCATCCCCATATCGGCACCGACAAGCTGCCGCGCATCATG
>CALUKK010000026.1 GCA_944321205.1 uncultured Alistipes sp. | reverse complement strand
GTACTGGCCAAGCTGCAGTATATCAACGGGGTGATCCGCTACATCGACGTGCTGGACGCCCAGCGGAAGTTCTTCGACGCGCAGATCGAGGAGAGCAATGCCGTGCGCAACGAGCACCTGGCGCTGGTCGAACTCTACAAGGCGCTGGGCGGCGGCTGGAATGTCGACCGCGAGGCCTTCAGGGAGCAAACCACGGCCGCCGGGGACGCCGTCCCGGAACCCTCCGCCCGGGAATAGATCAGATTGCCGGAGGAGGGGAGGGAAGGGCTGCAGCGGTCCGACACCGCTCTCGTGCCGCAAAGGCCCCTGCGCGAACCGACGCAAATCACCCCCCCCCGACGAAAATACGGAAAACCTCCGACCCATCACAGGTCGGAGGTTTTTCGCAGGTCTGAGTGAACGGCGCCGAAACGACGCCTGCATCCGCTCGTCTACGGCTTCTTGCGATGGAGACGGGCGCGGATACGGCTCAGCGACTGGGGCGTAATCCAGAGATAGGAGGCGATGTGTTTGAGCGGCACGATGCGCAGCAGTTCGGGATTCTCCTCCATCAGGGCCCGGTAGCGCTCCTCGGCCCGCGGGGCGCCACCGGCCAGCAGCCAGTTCTCCAGATCGAGGAACTGCACCTCGAACAGGCGTCGCCCGAAATTGGCCGCCTCGACCGACTCGCCGAAGAATCGTTCGAGTGCGGAGCGTGAAATGGCGTAGAGTTCGGCATCGCACATCGCCTCGATGGTGATCGACGAGGGGCGGTCGGCCACATAGCTGCGCGTCGAGAAGATGGCCTCGCCCTCACCGGCGAACCACAGCGAGATGTCGTTGCCCTCGTGCAGATAGTGTCCGAGCCAGATACCGCGGCTCACCAGGTAGAGATCGCCGTTGAATTCGCCCTGACGGACGGCGCACTCGCCCTTGCGGTAAGCGCGACGCTCCATCCGTCCGAGCAATTGCTCACAGGCTTCGATCGGAAGTTTGTATTTGCGGCTGAACCGTTCGAGAAAGGTCATCATCATTGGCAGCGGTTTTCGATTCTTCGGACAAAGATACGAAAAACGGCTAAAACCGACCCTCCGGGGCCGGGGGTTTCAAACGATCGTGCGTATAGATGGCCACCACCACACAAAAGGTCAGGACCTCGGAGAGCGGCACGGCCAGCCAGATGCCCGGGACACCGGCCAGCCGGGGCAGTCCGAAGAAGCATCCTACCAGAAAGATGAACCCCCGCAGCAAGGTGAGAGCCATGGCCGGCCGAGGCCGTTCGACACTCTGGAAATAGTTGATCGAGACAATGTTGACGGCAAAGAAGACAAAACCTGCGGCAAAGAGCGGAAGTCCCTCAACGGCGATTTCGTAGGCCGGATACCCCGATTCGATGAACATCGACACGATCCCGCGGCTGAAGAGCACCGTCAACGCAAAGACCCCGACCCCGACACTCAGGGCCGTGGCCAGTGCCAGATGGAAAGCCTTGCGGACCCGTTCGGGGTTGCCGGCTCCGAAGTTGTAGCTCAGAATGGGTTGTGCCGACTGTCCGATGGCGTTGTTGACCATGAAGATGATCGGGAAGAAGTAACAGGCAATGCTGAAGGCCGCCACGCCGTCCTCTCCAAGATAACGGATGAAGACGTAATTCCCGGAGAACATCATCGTGGCGATGGCCGCCTCGCAGAGGAAGCTCGACAGCCCCAGCCGACACATGTAGCCGACGTTGCGGAGGGTCAGCCGCAGACTCTTGCGGCTCGTCTTCACGCGGCAGAAGCGGACCGTGCAGCGGCGCCGGCTCAGATAGACGACAATCATTGCGGCACCGACGACATAACCCAGACTCGTGGCCAAGGCCGCCCCCAGCATGCCCCATCCGCAGACAAAGATGAAGACGTAGTCCAGGATGATGTTGATGACCGCCGGCACGACGTTGCAATACATGGCGTAGTTGGGCGATCCGTCGAGACGGATGAAGAACATCCCGGAGCTCAACAGGGCGCTGAAGGGCAGAAACGGAACAAACCACCGCATGTACTCGACAGCCAGGGGCAACAACCGTTCGGAACTTCCGAGCAGCCGGGCCACCTCGGGGGCAAAGAGCGAAATTCCAAGGCTGTAAAGCGCCAAGAGCAGGGTAGAGACGACCGCTGCCTGCGTGATATTGATCCGTGCGGTCTTGATCTTGCCGTGCGAGAGGTGGATCGAGGCCACCACCGAAGCCCCGACACCGAACATCAGTCCGACCCCCGTACTGATAAGGAAGAGCGGCGAGGTGATATTGACCGCAGCCAGGGCATCGCTGCCGATTCCATGACCGACGAAGATGCCGTCCGTGATGACGAAGGCGGCCGAGAAGACCATCCCGAGCACCGTCGGGATCAACAGTCTGCGGAAAAGCCGGGCGATGTCCATCCGGGCGAAATCAATGCTGTCCTTCATAAGAATCCGTTTTCGGAGCACAAAGATAACGAGTTCGGGGCGGGTAAAAATTAACATCGGGTAAAAAATCGCCCCCCTCGACACGAAGATCCCGACCGGTATCGGTCGGGATCTTCATAGCCGCGCGAGCCTCTCCGAAGAGGGCTCAATCACTCTCCCGAACCCGGACCTCCGGGAAACTCCGGGAGAGCACGTCGCAAGAGCCACGCCGTTGCTGCGCTGCCTCGACGCCACGCTTCAAAGCGTATCCTGCTTGAGCTGCTCGACATAACGGTCGATCCGCTGCAGCTGCTGCGGGATCTTGATCGACTGCGGACAATGCGGGACACACTGGTTGCAGCCGATGCAATGGCTGGCCTGGCGCAGCCGCGGCACCGAGCGGTCGTAACCTATGAGAAAAGCCCGCCGGGCCTTCCGATAATTGGGATCCAGCCGATCCTTGGGGACATTTCCCTCGTTGACGCATTTGTTGTAGTGGGCGAAGATCGCCGGGATGTTCAACCCGTAGGGACAAGGCATGCAGTATTGACACTCGGTACAGGGGATCGTGGGGAACTTGAGCATCACCTGGGCGGTATCCTCCAGCAGTTCGAACTCCTCGGACGAAAGCTCTTCGAGCGGCGAATAGGTCCGGATGTTGTCCTGCAAATGCTCCATGTAGGTCATACCGCTCAGCACGGTCAGCACCCCGGGATAGGAGCCCGCAAAGCGGAACGCCCACGATGCGGTACTCTGAGTCGGACGACGCTCCTTGAGACGTCCGACCAGGAAGTCGTTCAACCGCGAAAGACGCCCGCCGAGCAGCGGTTCCATGATGATGGCCGGGATGTTGCGCTTCGACAACTCCCCGTAGAGGTATTCGGCATTGACGTTGCGCCCCGAGGCGTGGCGCCAATCGACATAATTCATCTGGATCTGCACGAAATCCCAACGTGCCGCACCGCTGTCGTGCATCGACATGAGATGATCGAAGAGTTCGGGCGATCCGTGAAACGACCACCCCAGATTACGGATGCGTCCCGCCTGGCGTTCACCTTGCAGGAACTCCAGCACACCGTTGTCGATGAAACGCTGGTTGAAGGTCTCGATCCCCTTTCCACCGAGCGAATGAAGCAGGTAGTAGTCGATGTAGTCGACCTGCAGCTCCTTGAACGACTGACGATACATGGCCAGCGAATTTTCGCGCGAGAAGTTCGAGAAGTTCGACATCTTCGTCGCGATGAAATAGCTTTCGCGCGGATGACGCTTCAGGGCAATTCCCGTCGAACGTTCGGAGAAGCCCTGCAGGTAGACGGGAGCCGTATCGAAATAATTGACTCCATGCGCCAGGGCATAGTCGACCAACTCGTTGACGGTCTGCTGGTCGATGGGATTTCCATCCGCAGCAGGGGAATCGAGCAGCGGCCAGCGCATGCAGCCGTATCCCAAGAGCGACACCCGGTCTCCCGTTGACGAACTCGTGCGGTAGGTCATCCGATCGGTCGGGACCTCGCCCTCCGATACCGCTGCAGCGTCTCCGCCCTTCGGGCCGCAACCGTAAAGTGTCGTGGTCGTAGCTGCCGCGCCCAGGCCCAACGTCTTGAGGAATTCGCGGCGATCTATCTTTTTCTTCTCCATTTTTTTCGAGACTTTAGAGGGTTTTGTGATGTTCGTGACCTTCGACGACAATTGCGCTGAACGGTCGTGCCGGGCAGAGATTCTCACAGGCTCCGCACCCGATGCAGCGGGCTTCGTCCACCGTGGGGATCTTCAGCGACTGGGGATCTGCGGCGTCGGAGGGGACCATCAGAATCGCACCCACCGGACAATGCCGGGCACAGTTGCCGCACGATACGCCGTCGGTTTTGACCACACAGTTTTCGGGGATCCACACGGCGTGTCCGATCTGTACGGAGGATTTCTCGGCGAAATCCGACAGACGGATGGCGCTTGTGGGGCAGACCTCGGCGCATTTCGTGCACTCCGGCCGGCAATAACCGCGTTCATACGACATTTCGGGCTTCATCAACCACATCAGATCACCCGAGGGGCGCAACACCTGATTCGGGCAGACCGTCACACAGAGCTGACAGGCCGTGCAGTGGGTGAGGAATTCGCGCAGACTCCGGGCACCGGGCGGCACAAGGGGAGTCGTACGTTGCGGAGCGCGTTTCTTCTCGATCTGAGCCAAACCGCCGTCGACCTTCTTCTCCTGGGCCTGCAGCGACGTGCCGACCAACAGCCCCAGCACCCCGAGGAAGCGACGACGCGAAACCCCGTCGGAGGCCGCCGATCCGGGCTTCCGCGAAACGGCGGAACTCTCCGCGGCCGCCGGAGTCCCGGCGGGGCTTTTTCCGTCGGAACCCTTTCCGGGATGTTTCGCTTCAACGGCCGCCGGTGATGCATGCCGCCACGTGTAGGAGATGGCCCCCTGGCTGCAATGTTCCAGACAGTCCATGCAGGCCACGCAACGGCTGTAATCGATACTGTGGGCCGCCGGATCGATGCACGAGGCCTTGCAGTTGCGGGCACAGAGCTTGCAACCGGTACATTTCGAGACGTCGAAACGCGGCTTCAGGAGCGAAAAGCGCGACAATACGCCCAGGATCGTACCCACCGGGCAGACCGTGTTGCACCACGTGCGGCCGTTGCGCCAGGCCAGGACGAAGATCACGACAAAGGTCACGACGGCAACCAGCAGCGCCGGAAGACTCTTCAGCCAGACATCGACCGAATAGAAGGCGTAGCTGTCGGCCCGTTCGGCCACCCAGGCCAGGAGGTTGTTGCCCCATCCGTAAAGGGGGGCCAGCAGGCTTTGGACCATGCGTCCATAGGCGCTGTAAGGGGCGATCAGGGCCCCGAGGCTTCCGAGGCCCGCCGCCATCACCACGACAAAGAGGACGAAAACGCCCCACCGGAGCCACGTCCGGGCCGGCGAATAAACGAAGCGATTGCGATGTTTGCGACGACGTCCCGAGAACCACGACACAAGGTCCTGCAGCACGCCCAACGGACAGATCACCGAACAGTAGATCCGACCGAAGAGCAGCGTCAGCACCACCAGAAAGAGTACCACACCGACATTCAAGGCCAGTACGGCCGGCAGGAACTGAATCCTGGCCATCCAGCCGAACCACGCATGGATGCTTCCCGTAAAGTCGAGCAGCAGCAACGTGATCAGAACGAAGAAAAAGATCGCCAGTGCGATCCGGATTTTTCGCAGCATGGGTATTGCAGAGTTAGAGTGTGTATTTCGCGTGCATCGTCACGGGACTCTCCTCCGGGAGGGTCGCAACACTTTTCCGGGCGGTGACCGGATCGGAGAGGTCCCAGGAGGCATCCGTCTTCGGGGAGCACAACCTCACACGAAGCGGCGGATCGCCGAGTGCAAAATTAACAAAAAATTTCGGACTTTTCACCCCCGAAAACGGACGTTTCACCCCAAAAAAACGACATTGCGGATTGCGGTTCGTCCCAACAAAAAGGACGGACCACGGTCCGTCCCTGAAGATTCCCGACGCCTCTCCGCCGCCGGCACGTCACCGGCTCACTCCGCGTCGACATGCACCTCGTTTGTCAGCTTTTTCCGGGCTTCAAACTCGCTTATGTTCAGCAACGTGACACGGGCTATATTATCCACGGCTTCATGTGTGAAGAAGCCCTGATGAGAGGTTACGATCACATTGTTGAACGACAGCAGGCGGGCCAACACGTCGTCATCCATGATCCGATCCGACGTATCTTCGTAGAAATAGGCAGCCTCCTCTTCGTAGACATCCAGTCCGGCCGCACCGATGCGCTTCTCCTTCAGGCCGTCGATCAACGCCTCGGTGTGGATCAACTGCCCCCGGCCCGTATTGATAATCACCACGCCGGGTTTCATGTGCGAAATGGCCACATCGCCGATCATGTAACGGGTCTGGTCGGTCAACGGACAATGGAGCGAAATGATGTCCGAGTGGCTGTACAACTCCTCAAGCGACACGTAGTTGATTCCGGCGCGTGCCGCATATTCCGCATCGGGATAGAGATCATAGGCCAGAATCTCCATGCCGAAACCCTTCAGAATACGGATCAATTCCCGGGCGATCTTTCCCGTACCGATGATTCCGGCCGTTTTGCCGAACATGTCGTACCCCATCAGTCCGTGCAGCGAGAAGTTCCCGTCGCGCGTTCTCCAATAGGCCCGATGGATCTTGCGGTTGAGCGCCAGCATCAACGCCACGGCATGTTCCGCCACGGCATGCGGCGAATAGGCCGGAACCCGCACCACGGGAATGCCGAAACGGGCCGCAGCCTTCAGATCCACGTTGTTGAAGCCCGCACATCGCAGCGCAATGAGTTTGACACCCATCTCCGCCAGGGCCTGAATCGTTTCGGAATCAGCCGTGTCGTTGACGAAAATGCAGACCACATCGGCCCCCCGGGCCAAAGCTACGTTATTGGCATTCAGATGGCTGCGATGATAGCTGATCTCGAATCCGAAGTTCGGACGGATCCGCTCGAAGGACTCCTTGTCATAGGGCTGAGTCCCGAAAAGCATGACTTTCATACCGGAAGTGTTTTTATTCGATTGTTTTCCGTTTTGTACTCCGGCGCTCTTCGCTCCAGCGGCACACTGATGGAGCTCCGAAACGCCTTCATCATTCTTAAGAAACGGGAAAATCGAAATTCTTATTATTATAAGAGGTGCGAAATGCATCGTCTCCCTTACCGGTCCCTGCAAATTCGGGTCCAAACAAAGAAGGAGCGTCTGCCCCCTTCCTGGCGCGAATTCCGATAAGGAACCCTATTCCAGCCGGAAGGGCCCTATCCCCGGGAGACGGCATTGCGATATTCGGTAGGGGACTCTCCGGCATGTTTCTTGAAGAAGCGGCCCAGATAGGACTGGTCCGGGAATTTCAGCCGATAGGCGATCTCCTGCACCGAAAGGTCCGTCGAACGGAGCATCATCCGGATCTCGAGCATCACCGACCGGTCGATGAACTCCTTGGCCGAGGTATGGGCCACGCTGCGTACGATCGTCGAGAGATAACGCGTCGAGATGCAAAGCCGGTCGGCATAAAAGGCCACCTCGCGCTTCTGGGCGCAGTATTCATGAACCAGGGCCGCAAATCGCTGGAAAAGTTCCGTCTGACGGGTTGTCGTTTCGCTTGAAGGCACCTGCTTTGACGCAAAACGCTGCATCTTGTCGTAGATCTCCATCAGGACGTTCTGCAAGCGGTTCTTGACGATCGTATTACGGAAAATATTCTGCCTGTCCCGATAGTTGAAGGCCATCATCTGAAACCAGATATTGGTCCCGTCGACAATCCGTTGCGGGGGAGTCGACGAGAAGGGATTGCGATGCACGATCTCGAAGAATCCCGGGTCCAGCCGAAAGGCCGCCTCCAGAAAAAGATCCCGCGAAAAGGTACAATACGAAGCCCGGAAATCCTCCGAACGGTCCAGAAACAACAGATAGGTCCCGGGCAGCAGCAATACCGTCGAATTACACTGCAAACGACCCTGACACTGATCGACCATCACCTCCGCCGTACCCTCCCGGCAAAAGAGAATGGCACATCCCTCCAGTCGGTAGGCATTCTGTTCAAAGTAGGAAAAGTCGGACTCGCCGACGATGAATTGCTCCTGCTCGGAGGTAAGTAACGGATTGATCTGGGTCATAGGATTTCTTTTTTCGAACAAAAGTAATGAAAAAAGGGTGAATTCTCCCATTATTATTCCGAAAAGTACCAACACTGTTCGCAATATAAGGCACATCGGCACCGTTTTTAAGATACTTTTGCACCTGAAAAAGTTTTTTAGTATAAAAAGAAAAGGAAAGTTATGAAGCAAACATTCGTGAAAGCGGCCGTTTGGGCATGTTGCCTGGCTGCCGTGGCATGTGGACAGGCTCCGACGGCCATGGGTCCCGGCGAGTACGCCGTGATGACCATCGCCCAGACAGACCGCGAAATCCCGACGAACTACTCGGCGACGATCCGCGGACGTCAGGATATCGATATCTATCCGCAGGTTTCGGGAACCATCTGGCAGCTCTGCGTCGCCGACGGCCAGAACGTCTCGAAAGGGCAAACCCTGTTCATCATCGACCAGGTCCCCTACAAGGCCGCCCTGCAAACCGCTGAAGCCAATGTTGCAGCCGCCGAAGCCAGTGTGGCCACGGCTCAACTCACCTATGACAGCAAAAAGGAACTTTTCGCCCGCAACGTTGTTTCGCAATTCGACCTTTCGACGGCCGAGAACAATCTGCTGACGGCCAAAGCGCAACTCGCCCAGGCTGAAGCCCAGCGCGTGAATGCCGCCAACAACCTCTCCTATACGGTAGTCAAGGCTCCGTCGAACGGCGTTGTCGGAACGCTTCCCTACCGGGTGGGTGCCCTGGTGAGCGCCTCGATGCCCCAGCCGCTGACCACCGTCTCGGACAACTCGACCATGTACGTCTACTTCTCGATGGCCGAGAATCAGCTGCTCAACCTCACGCGCCGCTACGGCTCGATCGCCGAAACCCTCAAGAACATGCCGGCCGTAGCACTCCAGCTCAACGACGGATCGATGTATGATCTGAAAGGTCGCGTGGAGTCCATCAGCGGAGTGATCGATACCTCGACGGGCAGCGTCTCGCTGCGCGCCGCATTCCCCAACCCCAACGGATTGCTCCACAGCGGCGGATCGGGGAACGTCGTGCTGACCAATATCTTCAAAAACTGCATCGTTGTACCGCAGGCCGCCACGTTCGAACTCCAGGACAAGGTCTTCGCCTATAAAGTTGTGGACGGCAAGGCCACGGCAGCTCCGCTTACCGTGGAGAAGATCTCCGACGGCAAGGAGTACATCGTCACGTCGGGTCTGGTTCCGGGCGACGTGATTGTCACCGAAGGTGTGGGTCTGATGCGTGAGGGTACGCCGGTCCGCCCCAAGAGCCAGGCTTCGGCTCAGCAGGCCGCTCCGGCCGATGAGACCGCTGCTGCCGCCCCCGCCGCCGGAGAGACCCGGGAGCAGGCTGCCGCCGCTGATAACCAGACCGAGGAGAAGGCCGCTGCGGCCCAGACTCAAACCGAAAAGGAGGAATAACCCATGACACTCAGACATTTCATTGAACGACCCGTACTGGCGTCGGTCATCTCCATAGTCATCGTGATTGCGGGCATCATCGGTCTCGCAACACTGCCTGTCGAGCAGTATCCCGACATTGCGCCCCCGACGGTCATGGTGCGTGCTTCGTACCCGGGCGCCAGCGCCGAGACCATTCAAAAATCGGTAGTCGTGCCCCTCGAGGAGGCCATCAACGGCGTCGAGAACATGACCTACATGACCTCGAGTGCTGCCGCCGGAAGCGCCTCGATCTCGATCTATTTCCGACAGGGCACCGACCCCGACATGGCGGCCGTGAATGTCCAGAACAAGGTCTCGACCGCCACCGGACAGCTGCCTTCCGAGGTGACGCAGATCGGTGTGACCACCATGAAGCGTCAGACCTCCATGGTGAAGATCTTCTCGCTCTACAGCCCCGACGACAGCTATGACGAGACGTTCCTTTCAAACTACCTGAAGATCAATATCGAGCCCCGAATCCTGCGTATCCAGGGTGTCGGCGAGGCCTTCACGCTGGGTGCCGACTACTCGATGCGCGTCTGGCTCAAGCCCGACATCATGGCCCAGTACAAACTCATCCCCTCGGATGTGACCGCCGCGCTGGCCGAGCAGAACATCGAGTCGGCCACCGGTACGCTGGGCGAGAACTCCGACAATACGTTCCAGTATACGATGAAGTATCGCGGACGTATGCAGACCCCCGAAGAGTTCGGCCAGGTGGTCATCCGTTCGGATGCCGACGGCAACATTCTCCGTCTGAAGGATATCGCCGACATCGAACTGGGACGTGAATCCTACGCCTTCAAGGGCTATACGAACGGACATCCGGGCGTCAGCGCCATGGTTTTCCAGACGGCCGGTTCGAACGCCACCCAGGTGGTCAACAATGTCAACGCCCTGCTTGACGAGATTTCGCAGGAGCTGCCCAAGGGTGTGGCCATCGCCCACCTGCAGAGCGTCAACGACTTCCTCTACGCCTCGATGAAGGAGGTGGTCAAGACCCTTTTCGAGGCCATCCTGCTCGTGATCCTCGTGGTATACGTCTTTCTGCAGGACATCCGTTCGACACTCATCCCGACGGTCTCGATCCTCGTAGCCCTGGTCGGTACGTTCGCCTTCCTGTCGGTTGCGGGATTCTCGATCAACCTGCTGACGCTCTTCGCCCTGGTTCTTGCGATCGGTACGGTCGTCGATGATGCCATCATCGTCGTCGAGGCCGTTCAGGCGCGGTTCGACGCCGGATACAAGTCCTCCTACATGGCCACCATCGACGCCATGTCGGGCATCACGTCGGCCATCGTCACCTCGACGCTGGTCTTCATGGCCGTGTTTATCCCCGTGGCGATGATGGGCGGTACGTCGGGTGTCTTCTACACGCAGTTCGGTATCACGATGGCCGTGGCCGTAGGTATCTCGGCCATCAACGCCCTGACGCTCTCCCCGGCCCTCTGCGCCCTGATCCTGAAACCCTACATGGACGAGAACGGCGAGATGCGCGACAACTTCGCCGCCCGCTTCCGCAAGGCCTTCAACAGCGCCTTCGGGGCCATGGTCGCCAAGTACAAGCACGGCGTGATGCTCTTCATCAAGCACAAGTGGCTGATGTGGTCGACGCTGGGTCTTGCCATCGCGGCGCTCGTGCTGCTGATGAACACCACCAAGACGGGTCTGGTGCCCGACGAGGACCAGGGAACGATCATGGTCAACGTGACGACCGCCCCGGGCTCGACCCTCTCCGAGACCAACAAGGTCATGGAGGAGGTGTCGGGACGCATCCGGAGCATTCCGCAGATCAAGGACTTCATGCAGACGGCCGGTTACGGCATGATCGCCGGTCAGGGTACATCGTACGGTATGTGTATCATCCGTCTGAAGGACTGGGACGAGCGTCCCGACAAGGAGGATGCCGTCAATGCGGTCATCAACCAGATCTACGCCCGGACGGCCGATATCAAGGATGCGCAGCTCTTCGCCGTGGCTCCCCCCATGATCGCCGGCTACGGTACGTCGACCGGTTTCTCGATGAACCTTCAGGACAAGGCCGGCGGTGAACTGACCGACTTCTACAACGTCTACCTGCAATTCATCGCCGCACTGAACCAGCGTCCCGAAATCGCCCGTGCCTACTCGACCTTCAACATCAACTTCCCGCAGTACATGGTCGACATCGACGCCGCCAAGGCCAAACGGGCCGGTGTCTCGCCCTCCACGGTCCTTTCAACCCTGTCGGGATACTACGGCGGTCAGTTCGTTTCGAACATCAACCGTTTCTCGAAGATGTACTACGTGACGATCCAGGCCGACCCGAAGTATCGTCTCGACACCGAATCGCTCAACAACGTCTTCGTCCGCACCGACAGCGGCGAGATGGCTCCGCTGAGCCAGTTCGTGAAACTGACACGAGTATACAGTTCCGAGGTGCTCAACCGCTTCAACATGTACAACTCGATTGCCGTGAACGGTACGGCGGCCGACGGCTACTCGTCGGGTGACGCCATCAAGGCCATTGAGGAGGTTGCCGCCCAGGTGCTGCCCCGAGGCTATGGATTCGAATTCGACGGCATCACGCGTGAGGAGGCCCAGACGGGCAGCAACACGATCATCATCTTCGGCATCTGTATTCTGCTGATCTACCTGATCCTGAGTGCCCTGTACGAGAGCTTCCTGCTGCCGTTCGCCGTCATCCTGGCCGTACCGTGCGGACTGATGGGATCGTTCCTGCTGGCCAAGATCATGGGACTGGAGAACAACATCTACCTCCAGACGGGTATCATCATGCTGATCGGA
>CALUKK010000025.1 GCA_944321205.1 uncultured Alistipes sp. | reverse complement strand
GCGTCATTCAGGACAACGAGGTGCTGCACTCCGTGATGATCTACATCGTGGCCTATCTGATGTTTTTGCTGTTGGGGACGATTGCGGGGGCCTTGTTCGGCGTCGACCTGACGACCAGTTTCACCGGGTCGGTCGCTTCGATGGGCAACGTGGGACCGGGATTCGGCGAGGTCGGGTCGATGGACAACTGGTCGGCGATGCCGTCGGCTTTCAAAATGACGAATACGTTGCTGATGCTGTTGGGGCGTCTGGAGATTTTCGGTCTGATTCAGATCTTTTTGATTAAATGGTGGAGGTGATCCGAAGTATGATGTTTCGCAAGACTTGCCTATATGCGCTCGGGGCGCTGTTTCTGACAACGGGGGCTTTGCGGGCCCAGCAGCCCGCCGTGGAGGCCCGTATTGCCGGACTGGAGAACAATGAGGAGTACATGTCGCTGCTGCGTGAGGATGCCGTGCTGCAACAGCGCGAGGATTCGATCGTCAATGCCGTGGCGCAGTTGCGGCGGCAGCTGCGCGAGGATCCCGCACAGCGTCAGCTCCATTCGCGGCGGATTCTGCAACTCGAGAGCCGGATCTTCGAGATCCGCAACGCCAAGGGGCGGCTGATCGATCGTATCAACACCATCGAACAGGAGTGGGTGCTGGCCAATCTCGACAGCGGAGTCTCGACGCTCGGAAGCGTCCGGGAGGATCCGGTGTCGGAGATTCCCGATTCGCTCAAACGCCGCAACCTGGTGGACAACCTCTATTTCCGGGAGCATCTGGCTGCGGCGGATTACGAGGCCCTGCAGCGGGCCCAGCATCTGGAACCCCGGGCCGAGGAGTACGTGAACCGCTTCATGGCCAATTACGGGACGCTTTCGGAGCTGGCCGCATCGTATGCCGCCGTCGGAACCGAAGCCGAAGCCATGGAGATCTACGAACGGTTGAATGCCCTCCAGGGGGTGAATCGCGTGTTGTCCGATTCGCTGGCCGCGGTGTGGAACTACATCTTCGACAACAAGAGCTATGCTTACGGATATCTGCTCGATGAACTCGGGCGTGAGGAGATCCTCTCCCGGGAGGAGGAGGCTCTCTCGCAGGCCTCGCGCCGCCTGACCGAACTCCGCGGCACGACGGCTTCGGAGGCCGTGACGGACTATCTGCTCCGCAAACGGGTGATCGTCGATTACGAAACCGAGGTGGCCGGGGTTCTTGCGCTGGATGCCGCCCGGGATTCGCTGCGGGGAGTTGCCGCCCAGCTTGCGCAGATCGACCTGCAGCTGCCGCGGATCGATGTGGCCGAACGCTATTTCCTCGATTATGACAGTGTGGCCTTCTCGTCGACCCCGAAATATTCTTACCAGCACCCGATCCCCGAGTGCAAGGTCTACGCCAACGGTACGATCTACCGCATCCTGCTCGGAACGTTCAACACCAAACGTGCCGCCGCCACCTTCCGCGGAGCCTATCCGCTCTTCTACCTGATCAACGACGACGACAAGTGGTGTTACTATACGGGCGGTTTCGCCACGCTGGAGGAGGCGCAGGAGGCGCAGAAAATTCTGAAAGAACATGGGTTCCTGCGTCCCGAGATCGTGGTGTGGACCGACGGCGTGTCCCGCAATCTTTCGCGGGACCCCGAGGCGCAGAATATCCTCTATCGCGTGGAGATCACCGGAACGGAGGCCCTCTCCGATGCCGTCAAGGAGACCATTGCCCGGACGGCCGCCGGACATGAACTCTCGCGGGTGGGACAACAGCTCTTCATTGTCGGAGGTTTCGACGACAGGGCCGTGGCCGACCGTCTGGCCGATGCCGTCCGCCAGTTGGATCCGGCTCTCGAAATTAAGGTCGTCGAGATGCCCAATCCTTGAGATTTTTTGCTATCTTTAACCGTCAAACGCCTTCTGCGGATCGTCGCTTATGGAAATGTTCTATATCATCCTGCTCGTCTTTTTCGGCCTGCTTTTCCTGTTGGCCGAACTGGTGTTGTTGCCCGGAGTCTCGATCGGCGCCATCCTCGCCCTGGTCAGCTACGGAGGTGCAATCTATCTCTCCTTCCGCGACTTCGGAACGATGGGCGGTGTGGTGGTCATTGCCGTCATCCTGCTGCTGTCGCTCCTTGTGGTCGTGGTGTCGCTGCGGGCCAAGACCTGGCAGCGCTTTTCACTGCGGCAGGAGATCCGCTCGTCGAACATGCCCGTCATGCCGGCCGAGGAACTGCGGATCGGAGATCGTGGTACGACCCTCTCGCGCCTCTCCCCGATGGGCAAGGTCGAGATCGACGGCCGCATCTACGAGGCCAAATCCACCGGGGCCTATGTCGATCCGCAACGCGAGGTCGAGGTCGTGGGCTTCGAAAATTGCAGCGTTATCGTGAAAATTGTCAAATAAAACTTCGAACGTATGGATTTCCAGGTAGGTATGATCGTGCTGATCGTCTTCGTGAGCCTCTTTGCCATTTGGCTCATCTTCTATTTCATTCCCGTGGGACTGTGGTTCTCGGCTCTCGTGTCGGGCGTAAGGATCAGCCTGCTGCAACTGGTGTTGATGCGTTGGCGCAAGGTCCCGCCCTCGATCATCGTTTCGTCGATGATCGAAAGCACGAAGGCCGGACTGGCGCTCAATCCCAATGAACTCGAAGCCCATTATCTGGCCGGCGGCAACGTGACGAATGTGGTTCATGCGCTGGTTTCGGCGCAGAAAGCCAACATCATGTTGGACTTCAAGATGGCTACGGCCATCGATCTGGCCGGCCGTGACGTCTTCGAGGCCGTACAGATGTCGGTGAACCCCAAGGTCATCAATACGCCGCCGGTGGCCGCCGTGGCCAAGGACGGCATTCAGCTCATCGCTAAGGCCCGTGTCACGGTGCGGGCGAATATCAAGCAACTGGTCGGCGGTGCCGGCGAGGAGACCGTTCTGGCGCGTGTGGGCGAAGGAATCGTCTCGTCGATCGGTTCGGCCGCCACACACAAGATCGTTCTGGAGAATCCCGATTCGATCTCGCGCGTGGTGCTCGAAAAGGGCCTCGATGCCGGAACGGCCTTCGAGATCCTTTCGATCGACATTGCCGACATCGACGTGGGCAAGAATATCGGCGCACAGCTGCAGATGGACCAGGCCCAGGCCGACAAGAACATCGCCCAGGCCAAGGCCGAGGAGCGGCGTGCCATGGCCGTGGCCCTGGAGCAGGAGAACCGTGCCAAGGCGCAGGATGCCCGTGCGAAGGTGATTCTGGCCGAGGCCGAGGTGCCGCTGGCCATGGCCGAGGCTTTCCGCAACGGAAATCTCGGAATCATGGATTACTACCGCATGAAGAACATCATGGCCGATACGCAGATGCGCGAGACTCTCGCAAAACCGGAAAAGAAGTAAATGCCGGATCCTACACTCGGAGCGTTGTCGACGCCCCTTTTTTGAACCCCGAACTTAACCAAATTTACCTGATATGAAAAAGATCTCTTTGTTGTGGGCGATGCTCTGGATCGCCGTCTCGGTCTCCGCGGCAAAAATCGATACCGTGGCGGTCTTCAGTCCCAAGATGCAACGCGAAATTCCCGCGGTTGTGGTTCTCCCCGATGCAGCGCAGGAGGGGCAACGCTTCCCGACGCTCTATCTGCTCCACGGCCACGGCGGATCGTATCTCTCCTGGCTTCATATCACGGATCTGAAAGCCCTCTCCGACGGTTTCGGCATGATTCTGGTCTGCCCCGACGGCGATAACAGCTGGTACTGGGACAGCCCGCTCGATCCGAAATCGCAATTCGAGACCTTCGTCTCGCAGGAACTCGTCGACTGGATCGACAGCCATTATCCGACGCTTCCCAGGCGGGAAAAACGGGCCATTACGGGTCTGAGCATGGGCGGTCACGGCGCACTCTGGATCGCCCTGCGGCACAAGGATCGTTTCGGTGCGGCAGGCTCCACCTCCGGAGGCGTGGATATCCGTCCCTTCCCCGATTCGTGGAACATGAAAAAACAACTGGGCGAAGAGCGTGATAATCCCGAACGTTGGCGTGAACATACCGTGATCGAACAGGTCGACAGCCTGAAAAACGGAGAGCTGGCCCTGATCTTTGACTGCGGATATGAGGACTTCTTCTACCAGGTGAATCTGAACCTGCACGACAAGCTCCTCAAACTCGGCGTGGGACACGATTTCCAGGTGCGTCCCGGTGCCCACAACAGCGCCTATTGGGCCATAGCACTCCCCTCGCAGATGCTCTTCTTCCAGCGTTATTTCCGACAGACGCCGGAGAATTGATCTTCGGATCGGGATCTGTATGACAGGCGCCTCCACAAGCATGTGTGGAGGCGCTTTTTTACCCTTTCACCGGAACGGCCTGGGGCTCCTCCCGTTCGGAAGAGGTCTCCGAGACGGAGATAGCCTCCTCTTCCGGAGCGTTGTCGAGATGGTCCTGCCACTTGATGGCGGCATGCGTGCCGTCGCAGTAGGGTTTGTTGGCCGATTGCCCGCAACGGCAGAGCACCATGCGGTTGCGGATCTCATAGGTCGCACCCGACTGGCGACGCAGCGGAATCCCGCCGCGAACCCACAATCCGCCGCTGCTGCCGATGGTGGGATCCTCGATCAATCCCAGACTCGGCTCGAAATGAAACTCGTAGGGGCGCCCCGAGGCCCGATCCCAGGCCATCAACCGCCCGCCGGGACACATCGACGCCTCCCGGATGGCCAGTTTGCGTGAGGTGGGATCCCCGGAGCGCCCGACCAGCGTCCAGGCATCTCCCGCGGCATGGCAGAAGCGTGCGAAAACGCAGTATTGTTCATTGTCGCTCAGCGTGAGACTCTCACCCCGAACCTCCTCCGAATGCTCCAGCAACGGTTCGTCCGGAGCCGTGAGACTCGGATCCCACCGTGCCGTGAGGTGACTTCCGTCACAATAGGGCTTGTGCGCCGAGGCTCCGCAACGACACAATGCCGTAGGTTCGGACTCCGTCGAAAAGTGTCGTCCCGCCTGGAAACGCCAGCTTTCATATTCGGCGTTGAGCATGATGAACTGTGTGGAGAGCGGCGGTCGCCCGTAGACCAGATAGGGACCCTTTTCACTTACCGTGATGCTGAAGCGTTCGTCTGCCGGGTGACTCCCCGTTTCAATTTTCCGTGTCGACATACTATGGTGCGTTTGTTATTCGTTAATGATCCGGATGGCAATAATTGTTCCCGGATGGAAAATTCCCTGCTCCCATATAGGAATTCTCCCGCTTTTTGGTATCTTTGCAACGGTTTTTGGAATTGAAATTCAGTAAATACACGATGAATATGAAAAGATTCGCTGGGTGGTGTTGGGTGCTTGCCGCCGCCCTCTTCGTTTCGTGCGGCGACGATGATGTGACCGGATCGCTGGCGTTCGATACGCCCGCCCTTTTCTTTACCGAAGGGGGTGACATGGCCCCGCTGACGGCCCATTTCACAGCCTCGAACCTCGACAGCTTCACGGTTTCGAGCAAACCCACCGGATGGGACGACGTGGTGGTCGATGCCGCAACCCGGACCGTGACGGTGACGCCGCCGACACGCTTCGACAATGGGGAGGCCAAAACCGGAACGGTGACGCTGAGCGGTACGGGAGGCGGCGGAGCGACGGGCTCGGCAACGCTTTTTGTCGGTGTGGTCACACTTGAGGACCTCTCCGCTCAACGGGCCAACAGCTACCTCGTTCATGAAAAAGAGGCCAACTACCTGATCGATGTCGCACATCGCAGCGACGGTACGTCGCTGGCTACGGCTTCGGTGAGTGTGCTGTGGCAGAGCCGGACGAATCTGATCCAGTATCTGACGTTGCAGAACGGAAAGGCCTCGTTCTACGTGGCGGCCGACAGCGATGACTCGGAGTCCATCAAGGCGGGAAATGCCTTGATCGGGGCTTACGATGCTGCCGGAACGCTTTTGTGGAGCTGGCATGTCTGGGCGGCGGATTACGATCCCGAGGCGGCGGAAAACCAGCGGGTCTTCAACGGTTATACGATGATGGATCGCAACCTGGGAGCTCTGGCTGCCGGCAATGAGTCCACGGATGACATTCTCGACTCCTACGGACTCTATTATCAATGGGGCCGCAAGGATCCCTTCATCGGCCCGGGGTCCTATAATTTCGCCAGCGGTACGGCCGCTACACTCTACAACGGCAGCAATTCGAGTCTTACCGTGACTCCGGTCGCGTCGAGTGCCTCGAACGGAACGTTGGACTATGCGCGGCAGAATCCGCAGATCTTTGTAACGGGAGTT
>CALUKK010000024.1 GCA_944321205.1 uncultured Alistipes sp. | reverse complement strand
GAGTCGTTATTCAGAATATGCCGACAATAAAAAAATAAATATTAGACGAATTCCCCATCGTGGGAACTCGTCTATTTTCTCATACGATTTTATGTGTGAGCCGGATGTTGTTAGAAAATGCGGACACGGTGCGGACGCGAAAAAATTAAAACCGCGTTAGAAATGACTCTAACGCGGTTTCTGGTGCCCAGGACAAGACTCGAACTTGCACGAACGCAATTGTTCACTACCCCCTCAAAGTAGCGTGTCTACCAATTTCACCACCTGGGCATTGCACGCTTGTGTGCGGCCTCCCGAATTATCTTCCGGGCCTGCAAATATAGACACTATTTTGCTATTTGCAAAATTTTTCAGGGAAAAACTCGAAATTTCAAGCCTCCGGACCCTCCGGATGCCATTCCGAAGACACGGGCCGTTCCGTCGGTTTCGGAAGGATCCGACCGGGAACGGCCCATGTGTATCCATCTATTTGATATTCATCTCTTTGATGAGGTTCTTCGCGCCTCCGATCCGATCCATGACGAACAATACGTAGCGGATATCCACGGCAATATTGCGGCAGATCGACGGGTCGAACGCAATATCGCTCATCGTCGAGCGCCACGTACGGTCGAAGTTGATACCGATCAGTTCGCCCCGGCCGTTGAGTACCGGCGATCCGGAGTTACCACCCGTGGTGTGGTTCGAGGCCAGGAAGCAGACCGGGACCGTCCGCCGGCCGTTGATCACCACACCCCAACGTCCGTAATCCTTCGCCGCGTAGAGATCGCGCAACGCCTGTGGAATGTCGTAGTCATAGATCTCGGGATTGTCTTTGGCGATAATCCCGTCGAGGGTTGTCTGGGGCGTGTGGTATTCGCCGTCGGCGTATTCGTATCCGGCGATGGCCCCGTAGGCCACGCGCAGCGTCAGATTCGCATCCGGGTAGAAGGGCCGTTCGGGCCATGTTTGGCGCAGACCGTGGACATATTCGCGATAGAGTCCGTCGAGCCGTTTGCTCGTGAGGTTGCGCAGGCGGTCGGTTCCGAGCAGCCATGTGATGTGGTCGAGCATGCGTTTTGAACCCGTGCGCAATGAATCGGCCAGCGGTGCGTCGCCTCCGGCCCACACCTGTTCGAAGACCCGATCGGCAAACGCTTCGGGAGAGCCGCTTTCGGCCACGCCGTCGAGGAATTCCGGAATCTGGTATTGCGCCGGGCAACGCCGCGCATATTCCCCGAAGAGCCAGCGGAACAGCCTCTCTTCGGTCTCGCGGCGTGCCGGAAAGACCGCTTCGGCACGCTCCTCGTCGGTATATTTGGCCGGCAGGGCCCGGAGAGTCTCCAGCGTGATCTCGCGGGCGAAGTAGGGGGTTGTGATGCGCCGGTACTCGGCCCGCATGGCATCGAGCAGCTCCGCACCACGGGAATTCTCGCGGGCGAAAGTCTCCTCCTGCCGACGCTTGGTCTCGACGGTCTTCATGCGCGTAAGCCCCAGTACCTCGCCCTGCCACTTCTTCCAGGCATTGGCGATTGCGGCATGTTTGGCGGCGTAGTGGATGCGCAGGGCCGGATCGCTCTCCTGGGCCTGGGTGATGATTTCGAGACGTCCGTCCCGGATGGCGATCTTGGCCGGGTCGGAGAGCCTTGCGACGTAGTCCACGGCATCCGAGAGGATGTACTCCTGGGTATTGCCCGGGAAGCCGTAGATCATCGTGAAGTCGCCCTCACGGAACCCTTTGGTGGAGATCGTGAAGAACTTTTTCGGCCGGTAGGGGACGTTGTCGGGCGAATAGGCGGCGGGTTTGTTGTCGGGAGAGGCATAGATCCGGAAGACGGAGAAGTCGCCCGTATGGCGGGGCCAGATCCAGTTGTCGGTGTCGCCGCCGAACTTGCCGATCGACGAGGGCGGAGCGGCCACCAGCCGCACGTCGTCGAACTGTTCATAGACGAAGAGGAACTGCTGGTCGCCGTAGTACATCTGTTCGACGGTGGCCCGGTATCCCGGAGCCTCGGCTTCGGCCTTGCGGATGATCTCCGCAGAGGTCTCTCCGGCCGAGATGCGGTCCGTCACCTCCTCCATGCGGACCAGGAAGCGGACGTTGAGATCCTTGTTCGGGAGCTCCTCCTGACGCGTCCGGGCCCAGAATCCGTAGGTGAGGTAATCGTGTTCGACGGTCGAGTGGCGCTGGATGGCGTCGTAGCCGCAGTGGTGGTTGGTCAGCAGGAGCCCCTCCGCGGAGACGAGTTCTCCGGTGCAGCCGCCGTCGAAAAGCACCACGGCATCCTTCATCGAGGCGCGGTTGATCGAGTAGATATCTTCGGCCGTGAGGCGGAATCCCTTGGCGCGCATGTCGTCGATACGTTCGGAGATAAGGCTCGGGAGCCACATGCCCTCGTCGGCCGCCGCGGACAGCAGCCCGAGAAGGGCACAGAGAGTCAGTAATGTGCGTTTCATTGGTCGAGAAATTGATTCAGTTCGGTGTATACTTTCTGGATGGGGAGTCCCATGACGTTGTAGAACGACCCCTCGATGCGTTCGATGGCGGCGTAGCCGATCCACTCCTGGATGCCGTATGAGCCGGCCTTGTCGAAGGGTCGGAAGGTATCGACGTAGTAGGTGATCTCCTCGTCTTCAAGACGGCGGAACCAGACGTTGGTCCGCGCCTCGAAGGAGTGCATGCGCTCGGCCGTACGGAGCGTCACTCCGGAGACGACCGTATGGCGGTGTTCCGAGAGGCGGCGGAGCATCCCGACGGCATCTTCCCGGTCGCGGGGTTTGCCGAGCACCTGTCCGTCGAGCACCACGACGGTATCGGCCGTCAGCAGAATGTCGTTCTCTGCAAGCGTTGCGGGATAGGCCCGGCTTTTGAGCTGTGAGAGGTAGAGCGGCACCTCCTCGGCCGCAAGATCGGCCGGATAGTGCTCCTCACAGTCGAATCTCTGGGCCGGTTCGTAGGGGAGCCCGCAGGCCGTGAGGAGTTCCCGGCGTCGGGGCGACTGGGAGGCCAGCAACAGTCGTCGGGAGCGTAGTTTTTCGTGTAAGAGCATGGTATGTCGGTTTTTCGTTTGTTCGGTGTGTCGTCCCGCTTTTCGGGGTGAGGATTGTTGTCCGGGGTGCCGCTTTGCCGTTCGGATTGCTGCCGGGGCTGCCTTGTCGTTCGGGGGCCGCCTTGCTGTTTGGGTTGCTGCCCGGGGGCCGTTTTGTCATCTGTCCCCTCCTTTACCGGATGTCGAAGTTGAGCAGTTCGTGCCCCTCGAGCGAGGCGCGGAGCGTGTTGCCCGGGCGGACGGGACCGACCCCGACGGGGGTTCCGGTGAAGAGCAGATCACCCATACGCAGGGTGACGTATTGCGAGACGGCGGCGATCAGCCGGTCGACCGTGAAGATCATCTCGGCGGTCGAGCCCGTCTGCCGGCGCTCACCGTCGATGTCGAGCGTGAAGTGCAGCTGCTGCACGTTGCCGCCCAGCTCGGAGAGCGGCAGGAATTGCGGCGAGAGGGCCGCCGAGTGGTCGAAGGCCTTGCAGCGCTCCCAGGGAAGCCCCTGGGCGATGGCTTCGCGCTGCAGGTCGCGGGCCGTGAAGTCGATGCCGAGTCCCACTTCGTCGTAGTAGCGGTGGGCGAAGCGCTCTTCGATGGCCCGTCCGACGCGGTTGATGCGTACGACCAGTTCGCACTCGTAGTGCACCTCCTGTGAGAAGTGCGGAATGTAGAAGGGGTCGTTGTTGCGCAGCAGTGCCGTGTCGGGCTTCATGAACCAGAGGGGTTCGGCGCCGCTTTCGGCCAGACCCGTCGTGTGGTGCAGCTCTTCGGCGTGGGCCCGGTAGTTGCGTCCGATGCAGATGATCTTCATGGCTGGGGATTTTTAAGCAGTTCGACCATGCGGCGCGCGAAGCGGTCGCTGGCCCCGGGGCCTCCGATGATGGCGCGCAGCCGGTCGAAGTCGGACAGCATTCTTTCGCGACGCTCGCCGCCCGGGAGGATGGCCCGCAGTTCGCGTTCGGCCCGTGAGATGTCAAGATTCGACTGGAGCACCTCGGCGACCGATTCGCGCCCGAGGTTGAGGTTGACCAGCGAGACCCACGGGCAGCGTACGACGAGCGGCATGCCGTGGTATTCGATCCACGAGAGGCGGTAGACCACCACCTCGGGGATTCCCAGCAGGGCGGTTTCGAGCGTGGCGGTTCCCGAGGCTACGACGGCGGCCTCCGCGGCCCGGAGGGTTTCGTAGGTCTGGTCGCAGACCCAGCGCAGCGGCGTACCGGTCAGATACTCTTCGTAGAGCGAGGGTTCGAGCCACGGGACGCCGGCCACGACAAACTGCCGGTCGGGAAAACGCTGTGCGAGGGCGACCATCAGCGGGAGGTTCTTGCGGATCTCCGAGCGGCGGCTGCCGGCCAGCAGGGCGATGATCGGCCGGGGGTCGAGGCCGTTGCGCCGGCGGAACTCCTCCGCCGAAGGGAGTCGGGGAACACGTTCGGCCAGGGCATCGACAAGCGGATTGCCCTCAAAGAGGGGGCGGATGCCGTGGCGCGGGAAGTAGTCGCACTCGAAGGGGAAGATGACGAACAGCCGGTCGACATACCGCTGAATGGTGCGGATGCGTCCCTCGCGCGAAGCCCAGACCTTCGGCGCAATGTAATAGAAGGTGCGCAGTCCGTGCTCCTTGGCCCAGCGAGCGATCTTCAGATTGAAGCCCGGGTAGTCGATCAGAATTACCACATCGGGGGCGAATGCGGCGATCTGTTCCCGGCACTGGCGCATCTGCCGACGGATGGTGCCGAGATTCTTCAGCACCTGGACCACGCCGAAAAACGATGTCTCGCGGTAGTTCATCTGGAGGTTTTCGCGGCCTCCGGCCTCGGCCATGAGGTCTCCGCCCCAGAAGCGGAACTCGGCCTCGGGGTCGGCCTTTCGCAGGCCGCGGATCAGATTGGCGCCGTGCAGGTCGCCCGAAGGCTCGCCGGCTATGAGGTAGTATTTCATGCGGTAGGTTGCTTGTTTGCGGTCCGATGCGGGAGCCTCCGGATCCGTATTCGTGATGAGGCGGCCGTCGTCCGGTCGTTGTGCCGTTATTTTTCCAGCAGGTCGGGGCGCAGCCGTCGCGTGCGTTCCAGGGATTGCTCGTCCTGCCACTTCTCGATCTGGGCGAAGTTGCCCGAAAGCAGCACGTCGGGAACCCGCCAGCCGCGGAATTCGGCCGGACGGGTATAGACCGGAGGTGCCAGCAGGTTGTCCTGGAACGAATCGGTCAGCGCCGAGGCCTCGTCACCGATGGCTCCCGGAATGAGCCGCACCACCGAGTCGGCGATGATGCAGGCGGCCAGCTCGCCCCCCGTGAGGACGTAGTCGCCGATCGAGATCTCGCGCGTGACGAGGTGTTCGCGGATGCGGTGGTCGATCCCCTTGTAGTGGCCGCAGAGGATGATGATGTTTTCGAGGGTCGACAATCGGTTGGCCTCGTGCTGGTCGTAGCGCACGCCGTCGGGCGAGGTGTAGATGATCTCGTCGTACGGGCGCTCGCTCTGGAGCTTCTCGACCAGTTCGAAGACTGGTTCGCACTTCATGACCATGCCCGCCTCACCGCCGAACGGATAGTCGTCGGTGGTCTTGCGGCGGTCGTGAGCGTAGTCGTGGAGGTTGTGGATGACGATCTTCACGAAGCCCTTTTCCTGAGCTCGCCGGAGAATCGATTCGTTCAGGGGCGAGGTCATCAGTTCGGGAACCGAGGATATGATGTCAATGCGCATGTCTGAAAATGATGTCTTTGGTCGATTCGGGGGTCAGGGGCACCTCGCGCCCGTGGTCGAGGGTGAAGCCCCGGTAGCCGAGTGAGGTGAAGAGGCGGATGATCTCGGGACGGTTCCCGCCGCCGGTCTCGATGAGCACCGTGGGGAGGAACCGCTCCAGCAGGGGGCGCATCTCACGCATGACCGTGAGTTCGTAGCCCTCGATGTCGCACTTGATGAAGTCCAGCCGGGGAAGTGCGGCAAAGAGTTCGCTGCCGCGGCGCATCCGGGCCGGGAACTCCATGTCGGTATGCTCTCCGGCGTCGTTGACGAAGTTTTGACCCGTGCCGAGGTATCCGTTTTCGCGGGCCGAGTCGTTTCCCATGGCCACGTCGCGGTCTTCGGCTCCGAGGGCGTAGGGGAGGATCTTGACGTTGGTGCAGCGGCGCAGGTTGCGGCGGAGCACCTCGCGGATCGGCGCCACGGGCTCCACGGCCAGCACATGGCCCGAGGGGCCGGCCAGGCGGGAGATCGTACGGGCGTAGTAACCGAGATTGGCGCCGATGTCGATGCTGGTGTCGCCCGTGCGGACCAACTGCGGCAGGTGGTAGACATACTCCGTGGCGGGGGCGTAGCGGCCGATGCCGAGGCGCTGCCAGAGGAAGAACATCCGGCTCACGACACGCAGGTAGCCCCCGAGCGGGAGCGTGCGGTAGAGCAGACGGTGGATCAGCGCCTTCATCGGTTGCGGTAGTTGACCTCCTCGTTGAGGACCTCGACGATGAAGGGGTTGTAGAGCAGCTCGTGGCCGATCGTCGTCTCGGGACCGTGGCCCGGGTAGACGTGTACCTCTTCGCCCAGCGGGACGATCACGTCGAGGATCGAACGCATGATCCACGAATAGTCGCCGCCGGGAAGATCCGTCCGTCCGATCGATTCGCGGAAGAGCGTGTCGCCCGTGAAGAGAGCCTTCGACTCGGGTTCGTAGAAGGCCACGTGACCGGGGGTATGGCCCGGGGTGCGGAGAATTTGCAGCGAGGTCTTGCCGAAACGGATCTCCTTCTGCTCCTCGAGGTCGATGTCCGTCGAGGGCATCTGTCGCACCTTCACGCCGAAGACCGAACCGCTTGTAGCGGCATTGTCGACCAGGAATTGATCCTTCGACGAGAGGGCGAAGGGGATTCCGTACTGTTGTTTGAGGTGCTCGACGCCGAGCGTGTGGTCGAAATGTCCGTGCGTATTGGCGGCCAGAACGGGTGTCAGCCCGTGTTGGGCGATGAAGTTGTCCAGTGCGGCATCTTCCCGGGGGTTGGAGTTCCCGGCGTCGATCACGATGCACTCGTTGGTTTCGTCCCAGAGGACATAGGTGTTCTCCTGTATGGGATTGAAAGGCAGGCAGGCGATTTTCATAGAATTCGAAAGTAATGACGTTTTGCGGTCGCTGTTCGGGCAAAGATACGAAAAGTCGGGGGCAGCGCCAAATGAAAACGTCGTTTTCGGATCCGAGGCCGGGGTATTGCCGTCTGTTTTCGGATGGGGTGGCATTTTTTGCGGGATTTTATCTACCTTTACGGCTCCAAAGCATACGAACTCATGAAACGCATTCTACTTCTTTTGGTCGTGTCGATCCTCTTCGTCCCGCAGCTTTCGGCACAAACCGCCCCCGAGCGGATCGTGCGGGATATTGCCTATCGTCCGGCGGACGATCCTGCCGCCGGGGATCCGTTCTGTCGGCTCGATCTCTGTTACCCGACCGATCGGAAGGGCTTTGCCACGGTGATCTGGTTTCATGGCGGAGGCCTGACCGGAGGACGCCGCGAGATCCCCGCCGCATTGTGCGGCAAGGGCTTTGCCGTGGTCGGGGTGGATTACCGGCTGGTTCCGCAGGTGACGGTTGCCGGGTGTGTGGAGGATGCTGCGGCGGCTGCGGCCTGGGTGGTCGGGCATATTGCCGAGTATGGCGGTGATCCGCGTCTGATCTTCGTGGCGGGACACTCCGCCGGCGGGTATCTGACCTCGATGATCGGGCTCGACAAACGCTGGCTGGCTCCTTATGGCATCGATCCCGATCGGGCCTTTGCCGCGCTGATTCCTTACAGCGGTCAGGTCGTGACCCACTTTTCGCGACGGGCCGAACTGGGTTTGCCCGACACACAGCCGCTTGTCGACGACATGGCCCCGTTGAATCACGTGCGACGCGATTGCCCGCCGATTCTGATTCTTTCGGGCGACCGGGAGATGGAGATGCTCGGACGCTACGAGGAGAACGCCTACTTCTGGCGGATGATGCAGGTGGTGGGGCATCCCGACGTGCAGATCCGCGAATTCGACGGCTTCGACCATGGAAACATGCCCCAGGCGGGCCATTACGTGGCGGTGCGTTACATTCTGGAACGGGTCGGACAGTTGACGGGACGTCCTGCCGGCGAGTGATTTTTTCTTTATGATCCGAATCTGAAACCGATGGCAAGAAAGAAAGCGAACTACCCCCTGATCGAGGGGCTAGAGATCACGACCCTGGCGGCCGAGGGCAAGGCCATGGGTCGTTGGAACGATGTGGTGGTCTTCGTGCCGATGACCGTTCCGGGCGACGTGGTGGACGTGCAGATCCGCCTCAAGCGGCGCCGCTTCATGGAGGGCTACGTGGTGAACTACGTGAAACGTTCGCCGCTGCGCGAGGAGCCCTTCTGCGAACATTTCGGCGTCTGCGGCGGCTGCAAGTGGCAGAATCTCCCCTATGAGGAGCAGCTGCGCTTCAAGACGGCGCAGGTGCGCGACCAGTTGACGCGCATCGGCAAACTCGCGCTGCCGGAGATCGCCCCCTGCCTCGGTTCGGCCGCGACGCGCTTCTACCGCAACAAGCTCGAGTTCACCTTCGCCGACCGCGGCTGGCTCACGCGTGAGCAGATCGCCTCGGGCGAGGAGTTGGAGGCGGCGCCGGCCGTGGGGTTTCACATCCCGGGGATGTTCGACAAGGTGCTCGACATCCGCAAATGCTGGCTGCAGCCCGACCCCTCGAACGGGATCCGCCTCGAGACCAAACGCTTCTGCCTCGAACACGGCTATACGTTCCACAACGCCCGCGAACACACGGGGCTGATGCGCAACATGATCATCCGCACGGCCTCGACGGGTGAGGTGATGGTGATCGTGGTCTTCGGCGAGGAGGACCGCGCACGCCGTGAGGCGCTGCTCGACCACCTTTCGGACCGCTTCCCGCAGATCACGTCGCTCTTCTACATCGTCAACACGAAGTTGAACGATTCGGTCTCGGATCTCGATCCGGTCTGCTACCGCGGCAAGGACCACATCATCGAGGAGATGGAGGGGCTTCGCTTCAAGGTGGGGCCGAAGTCCTTCTACCAGACCAATTCGAAGCAGGCCTACGAACTCTACAAGGTGGCACGCACGTTTGCCGACCTGCACCCCGGAGATACGCTCTACGATCTCTACACCGGAACGGGAACGATCGCCAACTTCTGCGCCGCACGCTGTGCCCGGGTCGTGGGCATCGAGTACGTGCCCGAGGCGATTGCCGACGCGAAGGTCAATTCCGAGCTGAACGGCATCCGCAATACGCGCTTCTATGCCGGGGACATGAAGGCGGTGCTCGACGATGCGTTTGTCGAGGCGAACGGACATCCGGATGTCATCATCCTCGATCCGCCGCGTGCCGGGGTCGACGAGCCGGTGATCGAGGTGATCCTGCGGGCGGCCCCCGAGCGGATCGTCTATGTGAGCTGCAATCCGGCCACGCAGGCCCGCGATCTGGCGCTGATGAACGGCGCCTACCGTGTGGAGGCGGTGCAGCCCGTCGACATGTTCCCCCACACGCACCATGTGGAGAATGTCGTGAAACTTGTGCGTCGCTGATGCAGTATTTTCGGGATTTTCCCGTTTTTCTGTCAGAAAGGCTCTTCGCGACGGCTCCCGGCCCCGAACTCGGGGCGCGGCGGAGGCGTGAGACGGAAGCCCTGTTGTTCACTTAAAATCCGAGGATGATGAAACGATTGATTTTGTGGGCCGTTGCGGCGCTCGTGGCGCTTCCGGCCGCTGCCCAGACACAAGAGGCCTTTCCGAGCTACGTTCAGGTCTACGGACGCGCCGAGAAGGAGATCACACCCGATGAATTCTACCTGCAGATCATCATCAACGAACGCGATTCGAAGGGTAAGATTTCGGTCGAAAGCCAGCAGCGCGACATGCTCGCAACCTTGAAAAAACTGGGTGTCGATGTCGACAAGCAGCTCAAGATGGCCAACCTTTCGAGTGAATTCTTCAAGAAGAATACCTCGGTTGCCATGGCCAAATACCAGCTTCAGTTGGGTACTTCGGCCGAGGTGGCCCGAGTCTGGCAGGCGTTGGACGGTCTGGGAATCTCGAACGTCTCGATTCTGAAGGTTTCGCATTCGAAGATCGACCAGTTGAAGGAGGAGGTCCGCGTCGAGGCGATCCGCAATGCCCGGGCCAATGCCGCGACGCTGGCCGAAGCAATCGGACAGCACGTCGGCAAGTGCTTCTACATCTACGATTCGAACAACAACGTCCTCCCGATCATGTATGACAATACGGTCCTGATGCGCAGTGCCAAGGCTGCGGGTGTGACCGAGGCGGCCGTCGAGGAGGATCCGCTGGAGTTCAAGACCCTGCGGCTGGAGTACGGCGTGCAGGCGAAGTTCGTGCTGGAGTAGCGCGGGCTCTTTTGGGGTTGTACGACGACTGGAATCCCGGACGCAGGCGACACAACACGTCGCCTCTGCCCGGGATTCTTCGCGTTTGGTCGTAGTCGGAGACTTCGCCCAGGAGTGCCTGTGCGGGCCCTGGAATCTTCCGTGGCAACGGTGCCGGCTTTCGCGGAATGGAGGCTGTTGCGGGATTCGGAAATATTTTCTAACTTTGTGGTTCACCTCTGTAAAAAAGGAGCGTTATGGAAAAACGGTTCAGTTTCGATTACGAACATTATGCGGCGCTGTCGGAGCTCTCCGACGCGGATCGCAGGTTGGTCGCCGAGGCCGAACGGGCCACGGAAAGATCCTATGCCCCCTATTCGAAGTTCCGGGTGGGGGCTGCGGCACGGCTGCGCAGCGGCCGGATTCTGCATGGCAGCAACTCCGAAAGCGAGGTGTTTCCGGCGGGACTGTGCGCCGAGCGGACGTTGCTTTTTTATGCCGAGGCCAACCATGCCGACGATCCGATCGAGGCGTTGGCCATCGCCTCCGACCCTTCCGAACGCGAATGTTACCCCTGCGGACAGTGCCGGCAGGTGCTCGTCGACGTCGAGCGGCGTCAGGGAAGCCCCATCCGGGTCATCATGAGCGGCAACGGTTCGGCGTCGGTGGTCGACGAGGCTGCAAAGCTCCTGCCCTTTACCTTTGTATTGTGACGGAAAGATGTTCAACCCGAACGACATACTCTACGAAGACAACCATCTGCTGGTGGTGAACAAACATGCCGGAGACCTCGTGCAGCCGGACCCCTCGGGCGAGAGTGCCCTGGAGGATCAGATCAAGGCTTTCCTCAAGGAGCGTGACGCCAAACCGGGCGCCGTGTTTCTGGGGGTTGTCCACCGCATCGACCGACCGGTAAGCGGTGCGGTGCTCTTCGCCAAGACCTCGAAGGCCCTCACGCGATTGAACGAGATGCTGCGCCAGGGGCAGATCCACAAGATCTACTGGGCACTGACCGAGACGACGCCCGATCCCGCGGAGGGGGAGTTGCACCACTACATCCAGCGGGACGGAAGGACCAACCGTTCGCGGGCCTACGATGCTCCGAAGGGGGATGCCAAGGAGGCGCGACTGCGCTACGAGACGCGGGGCCGCGGCCGTAACTATACGCTTGTGGAGATCGAGCTGCTCACGGGGCGTCACCACCAGATCCGGGCCCAGCTCTCGAAGATCGGATGCCCGATCCGCGGGGATCTGAAGTATGGAGCGCGACGTTCGCTGCCGGGCGGAGGAATTTCGCTTCATTCGCGCCGGGTGGAGTTCGAACATCCGGTACGGCATGAAAGGATCTCGGTGACGGCTCCCGTTCCGGCGGGAGACAATCTGTGGGCCTCTTTCGAGAATCTCTGACGCCTGCCCGAAAGCCTGCCTGAGGCTCCGTTCCCCGGGGAATCCGTCTGCCGGAAAACTCCGTTGGCCGGAGAACCCCTCCTCCAAGAACCCTGTCTGCAAAAACACTCCGAAAACCCGAAAAAACATGCGACTGCTCATTCAACGTGTCAAACAAGCCTCCGTGACGATCGGCGGCCGGCTCCACTCCCGCATCGGAGCGGGTCTGCTGGTACTTGTCGGAGTCGGAAACGACGATGGCGAAGAGGATCTCGAATACCTGGCCGGGAAGCTCGTGCGGCTGCGGATCTTCGACGACGACCGGGGCGTGATGAATCTCGACGTCGTGCAGACCGGAGGCGAGGTGCTGGTGGTGAGTCAGTTCACACTGATGGCCTCGACGCGCAAGGGCAACCGGCCGAGTTATATCAAGGCCGCCCCGGAGGCGATTTCGCGACCGCTTTATGAGCGTTTTGCTGCCCGGGTCGGCGAATTGACCGGTCGGACGGTTGCCACGGGGGTGTTCGGGGCCGACATGCAGGTCGAACTGGTCAACGATGGCCCCGTGACGATCTGGATCGATTCCAAAAACAAAGAATAACCGCCTTATGATGAAGAAGACGATGCTTTTGCTGTGGATAATGGGGAGTCTTGCTGTCGGATTCGCCTCCTGCGGGGGCGATTCGGAGGACTCCGGATGGCCCTGGCCCGATGACGGATCGACTTTGCAGAGTCAGGATCTGTCGCGTTATACGGGTTGGGCGGAACTGCCGGCCGTGGATCCCGATTCGGAGGATCTTTTCTATGCGGCACACTTCTGTGACGGGCTGCCCGGCGGCCGCAACTACTCGATCTGTTACAGCCGGGACGGGCGGGTCGGCATGTGGGCGGCCTTCCCGCTGCACGAGTGCTACCGGGGCTCGCAGAAACGTACCGACAAGTGGGCTTACGATCCCGAGGTTCCGCAGTCGATCCAGCCGGCCTTGACCAAGGGCTCGTATCTGCAAGAGTCCGGAGGCAAGCAGGGTGACAGCTATTCGCGGGGCCACCTGCTGGCCTCGGAAGACCGTACGGTGAACTATGCGGCCAACGTGCAGACCTTCTACGTGACGAATGTGGCGCCGCAGTGGCAGAACAGCTTCAACGGCGGGGTGTGGTCGTCGCTCGAGGCCGATTGCTGGAACAATATCAGCGATGTCGATACGCTCTATGTGGTTTCGGGCGTGTATGGAGAACTCGCGGCCTCGGTGACGGACCGCAATAACCGGAAATGCACGGTTCCGAGCCACTTCTTCCGGGTGCTGCTGCGCTCGAAGACGGGCAAAACGGGCCGGCCGGTGCAGGAGCTGGAGCCCGACGAACTGAAGTGCGTGGGCTTCTGGTTCGAGAACCGTCCCTATTCGGGAGGCAAGCCTTCGGATTGCATGGTTGCAGTGTCGGACATCGAGGAGAAGACCGGTCTCCGGTTCTTTGTCAATGTTCCGAATGCTCCGAAGGAGACGTTCGTACGGTCGGACTGGAATTTTCGATAAACGATGATTTTTCCCGGGGAGCCATTGGGTATCCCCGATTTTGTAGAGATCTATTTTTACTTTATGAGACGAATTTTTACAGGTTTGCTTGCAGGTGTTGTGGCCTGCTTCATCTCCTGCGACAAGACGGAGGAGGGGAACAAGTGGTTTTCGACCCCGCAGTGCGTGGTGAACGGTACGACGGTGGAGATGAGTTGCCAGACGCAGTTCGGTCCCGGCGTGCTGAACGCCTCGAATGCGGGATTCTCCTATGCTCCGGTTGTGGGCGAGGGTGTCGTGGAGTTCAAGAAGGCTTCGGGAGTTACGGTTGACGGCTCGACCCTGCACGCGACGTTGAGCGGTCTTGCCCCGAAGACGGTCTATGTCGCCTATGCCTATGCGGATCTGGGTGCCGGACAGATGCAGAGCGTGGGGGTTTCGTTCCAGACCGGAGAGGGCGGTTCGTTGCCCGAAGCCGATCCGGAAAAACCGGCCTTCGGGACTCCCTGGGCGTCGGATGTTACGGCGTCGAGTGCGATGCTGAATTGCGGCTTCACCTTCGAGGAGGCGACCTCCTCCTATACGCTCTGCTTCGAATATCGTCCGGTTTCGGGCGGCAGCTATACGCAGGAGCCGGTCACTTCCGGCACGGGTAGTAAGAGCGTGCTGCTGACGGGGCTGAGCGCCTCGACGGAGTACGAATTCCGGCTCTGTGCCGAGTGGCAGGGGGAGACCTATGCGAGCGATTCGGGGCGTTTCACGACCTCGGCCTCCGAGAGCGGCGGGGATGGCGGTGATGTCCCGTCACCGGGTCTGACCAGGTATTCGGGCTGGGCGGAGCTGCCCGTTGAGGTGAATAAGCCGGGTGACTATTACTACGCGTACCACATGCGCGCGGATGCCGGGAAAATTCGCAACTTCTCGGTATGTTACAGCAAGGAGTATGAGTGTCCGGTATGGGTGGCCGCTCCGATGCATCTCAGTTACAAAGGAAATTCCGGACGTAATGATGCCTATAAGCAGGATCCGGTTCTGGCGGGTCTCGGATGCAGTCAGATTGAAAAACGGACCGGTTATACCCGGGGGCACTTGCTCGGATCGAGTGACCGAACGGTAAGTGTCTCCACCAACAAACAGGTCTTCTATCTCTCGAATATCGCACCCCAACTCCAATCTGGATTCAATCAGGGACAAGGGGTCTGGAACAACCTGGAAGCATACGTGGATGGTCTGTGGTGCACCAAGGAGGCCGATACGCTCTATCAGGTTGTGGGGTGCTATTGGGAGAATACGGATACGAAAGCAAGCGGAACGGTGATTCCGACCCATTATTATAAGGCGCTGTTGCAGGTGAAGCATGGAAATGAGGGAAAATGGGTTGTTAACTGTTCGCGGGACGAATTGCAGTGTGTGGCCTTTCTCGTTCGTCATAACAGCAGCCAGAAATATACCACCCCGAACAGGTCGATGTTGATTTCGATTGACGAACTGGAGAAGATGACGGGCTTCACCTTCTTTGCCAACGTCCCGAACGCCCCGAAGGATACCTATGATCCCAAGGACTGGGGGTTGTAGAACGATGAACTCCGGAAAACACAGGCAATGATCTATCCTTGGGGAGACGGTCGGCGGTTCAACTCCTATGCGGGTTATTTCCGCCGGCGGTTCGGCGGCCGGGTGCAGAAGCTCTCGGTGGATGCGGGCTTTACGTGCCCGAATCGCGACGGACGGGTCGGACGGGGCGGTTGTACCTTCTGTATCAACGGCGCCTTTACGCCGTCGTACTGTTCTTCGGCCAAGAGCGTTACGCAGCAGATCGACGAGGGAATCGAGTTCCACCGCAACCGCTACCGTACGGCGCAACATTACCTGGTCTATTTCCAGTCCTATTCGAATACCTATGCGCCGCTCGAGCGGCTCAAGGCGCTCTACGGCGAAGCACTGCGGCATCCCGACGTCGTGGGCCTCGTTATCGGCACGCGCCCGGATTGCGTCGACGGAGAGAAACTCGATTATCTGGCCGAACTCTCCCGGGACCATTATGTGGCCGTGGAGTACGGCATCGAATCGACCCGGGATGCGACGTTGCGGGCCGTGAACCGCGGGCATGATTTCGCTGCGGCCGAGCGGGCCGTGCGGATGACGGCCGAGCGGGGACTCTCCGTCGGGGGCCACTTCATCCTGGGGCTTCCGGGCGAGACGGACGAAATGCTCCTCGAACAGACGGCCCGGATCAATGCCCTGCCGCTTACGACGGTGAAGTTCCACCAGTTGCAGGTCTTCCGCGGAACACCGATGGCTGCCGAGTACGACGCCCACCCCGAACGCTTCCGTTTCTGGACGCTCGACGAATACCTCGATCTCTTTGTGGAGATCCTGCGGCGCCTGCGCCCCGATCTGGTCGTCGAACGCTTTGCCTCGGAGGCCCCGCCGCGCTACCATTACGGCCGCAGCTGGGGGCTGGTGCGCAACGAACAGCTCCTTGCGATGCTCGAAAAAAGATTGGCGCTGCGGAATGCGTATCAAGGCGAAATTTTTACTACTTTTGTGGAAAGTGACGACAGGGAAGAGACCGGATCCCGGTAGAAGAGCCCGCTTCCGTGCACGACATGTGGCGTCTGACGGAGGCGGGATGATCCCCGTCCAGGAATAAAACAAGGTCCATGAAAAATAAGATTACGCTGGATTTGGTGCTGAAAACCTTCAAGGAGTATTTCCTGATGTTTTGCGGCATGATGATGTACTCGTTCGGGTGGATCGGCTGTGTGCTTCCGGCCAACGGTATGGGCGGCGGTGCCGCGGGACTCTCGCTCGTGGTGTGTACGGGGCTCGAAAACATCGGCATACACGTACAGATCGGTACGATGGTCTTTGTCATCAATGCCGTGCTGCTGCTCGTCGCGGGGTTCATCGTGGGGTGGAACTTCGGCGTCAAGACGATCTTCTGCGTGCTGATCATCTCCCTGGGCATGAACTTCTGGCAGGATGTGCTTCCCGAAGGGAACTTCCTGGGAATCGACAATCTGCTGTCGATCGTCATGGGCGGTATTCTGGCCGGTGCGGGTATTGCGCTGTGTTTTTCGCAGGGCGGTTCGACGGGCGGTACGGACATCGTGGCGATGATCATCAACAAGTACCGCACGATCAGCTACGGCAAGATCCTGATCTATTCGGATTTCGTCATCATCGCCTCGTCGTTGCTCGTGGGCAAGGGCGTGAGCGCCATCATTTACGGATACGTGCTGACGGCCGTGGTGGGTTATACGGTGGATATGATCATGGCCGGAAACCAGCAGTCAAGCCAGGTGTTGATCATTACGCACGACTACGAGAAGATGGCCGATGCCATCGCCCGGAATATCCACCGGGGTGTGACGCTTGTCGATTCGCAGGGCTGGTATTCCAAGGAGCAGACGAAGATGGTGATGGTGGTCTGCCGCAAGCGTGAGACCTCGATGATCCTGAAATTCGTCAAGAAGATCGATCCGGATGCCTTCATGACCGTGGGTTCGGTGATGGGCGTCTACGGCAAGGGCTTCCAGGCCATCAGCAAGGACTGATGTCCCTTTATGCCGACATAGTTGTCCCGCTGGCACAGCCGGCCTATACGTTCGCGGTGCCCGAGGGGCTGACGGTTCGGGAGGGTCAGGCCGTTGCCGTACGGTTCGGACGGCAGAACAGGTTCTATACGGGGATCGTCTGGCGGCTGCACGACCGTCGTCCCGATTTCCCGCATATCAAATCCATCGAACGCATTCTCTATGACGAACCGCTTCTTTCGGCTCCGCAACGGGACCTGTGGGAGTGGATCGCCTCGTATTATCTGTGCTCGGTCGGGGAGGTGATGCGTGTGGCGCTGCCCACGTTGATGAAGCCGTCGGGCGATACCGAAGAGGAGTTTGCCGGGGAGGAGTTCCGACCCCGGCAGGAGAGTTATGTCTCCCTGGCCCCGGAGCTGCATGACGAGAGAACCTTTCACGAGATCTGCGAACGTCTCGAGCGGCGGGCTCCGCGTCAATACGAAGCGTTGCTCGAGATCGCCTCGGCGGGGGATGAGACGCGCATTTCGACGGGTGAGATCGCCCGACGGCTTTTGCGGGCCGATTACGGGGTTCTGCAAACCCTCGAACGCAAGGGATACGTGCGCAGCGTGCGGCACGAACGTACGGTCGAACGGGGCGGTTCGACCTTCCGCCTGCCGGAGTTGACCCCTCACCAGCGCCGGGCGCTCGATGCCCTGCGGGAGCAGTTCGCCGCCGGAAAAAGCACGGCCCTGTTGCAGGGAATCACCGGTTCGGGAAAGACCGAGATCTATATTCATCTGATTGCCGGGGTGTTGGCGCGGGGTGGCGACGTGTTGTTGCTGGTCCCGGAGATTGCACTGACGGCCCAGCTGATCGAACGCATGGAGCGGATCTTCGGGAGCCGCGTGACGGCCTACCATTCGAAACTCACGAACCGCCGTCGTACGGAGACCTACCTGCGCCTGAGCCGATCGCAGGGGGGTGAATTCGTCGTGGGGGTGCGGTCGTCGATCTTTCTGCCGCTGAAGCACCTGCAGCTGATCGTCGTCGACGAGGAGCACGATACGAGTTACAAACAGGTGGATCCGGCTCCCCGCTACAATGCCCGGGATTGTTCCGTGGTGATGGCGCGGCTGACCGGGGGCCGCACGCTGCTCGGGAGCGCCACGCCCTCGTTGGAGACGTGGTCGAATGCCGCATCGGGCAAGTACGGACGTGCGGAGCTGACCGAACGCTACGGGACGGCGCAACTGCCTGTGATCTATGTTTCGGACACGCTGCGTGCGGCCCGCCGGGGCGAACGTCACGCTCACTTCAACAAACTGCTGCTGGACAAGATCCGTGAGACGCTCGATCGGGGTGAGCAGGTGATGCTGTTTCAGAACCGGCGTGGTTTTTCGCCCTATGTCGAGTGTACGGAGTGTGGATGGACGGCGCGCTGCCCGAACTGCAACGTGACGCTGACCTACCACAAGAGCGGCCGGAAGCTGGTCTGCCACTACTGCGGCCATACGGAGGAGGTGCCGGCGAAGTGCCCCTCGTGCCGTGTGACGG
>CALUKK010000023.1 GCA_944321205.1 uncultured Alistipes sp. | reverse complement strand
CGTCAACGGCACGACGGAGCTTGAGATCGACGGCCGTCAGATCTCCTTCAAGGCGCCGTTCCGCCGTGTGACGATGACCGACGCCATCCGCGAGAAGACCGGCTACGACATCACCGGTCAGACGGAGGAGCAGCTGCGCGAAGCCTGCCAGCGTCTCAACGTCGAGATCGACGACACGATGGGCAAGGGCAAGCTGATCGACGCCATCTTCGGCCAGTACTGCGAGGGCGACCTCATCCAGCCGACCTTCGTCTGCGACTACCCGATCGAGATGTCGCCGCTGTGCAAGCGCCACCGCGACAACAAGGATCTCACCGAACGTTTCGAACTCTTCGTCAACGGCAAGGAGCTCTGTAACGCCTACTCGGAGCTCAACGACCCGATCGATCAGCTGGAGCGTTTCCAGGAGCAGCTGCACCTCTCGGAGAAGGGCGACGACGAGGCGATGTTCATCGACATGGACTTCGTCCGCGCCCTGGAGTACGGCATGCCGACCTGCTCGGGCATGGGCATGGGCATCGACCGTCTGGCGATGTTCATGACGGGCCAGAGCTCGGTTCAGGACGTGCTGTTCTTCCCGCAGATGCGCCCCGAGAAGAGGGCCGCCACGGATCCCGTCGAGGCCTATACGGCCATCGGCGTCCCCGAGGAGTGGGTGCCGGTGATCCAGAAGATGGGCTACCTGACCGTCGATTCGCTGCGCAAACTTGCCCCGGGCAAGTTCTTCAACGACCTGTGCGGCTTCAACAAGAAGAACAAACTCGGGCTGAAAGCCCCCTCGATGGAGGAGGTCAAGGCGTGGTGCTCGGCCGAATAGCCCGGGCCCCCGCCCCACACACCAGGAACGAAACAGGAACTTTTAACAAAACAATACCGTTATGAGAAAGAAAATCGTAGCCGGCAACTGGAAGATGAATACGCTTCCGGCCGAAGGAGTCGAACTGGCAAAAGGCGTCGTAGCAGGACGCGGCGAGGTATGCTCGTGCGTGAACTTCATCGTCTGCCCGCCCTTCACCCACCTCTCGATGGTGGCCGAGGCCCTCAAGGGTTCGGATATCGAACTCGGCGCCCAGAACTGCGCCGCCGAGGCCAAGGGTGCCTACACGGGTGAGGTTGCAGCCTCGATGATCGCGGCCCTAGGATGCAAATACGTCATCCTCGGACACTCGGAGCGCCGCCAATACTATGGCGAGACCTCCGCAACGCTCAACAAGAAGATGGAGCAGGCCTATGCCAACGGACTGACCCCGATCTACTGCGTGGGTGAGAACCTCGAGGAGCGTGAGGCCGGCAAACACTTCGACGTGGTGAAGGCTCAGATCGAGGAGGTGGTCTACAACCTCACCGAGGAGCAGTTCAAGAACCTCGTCATCGCCTACGAGCCCGTTTGGGCCATCGGTACGGGCAAGACCGCCACGGCTGACCAGGCACAGGAGATCCACGCCTACATCCGCAAGGTGCTGGCCGAGAAGTTCGGGGCCGCAGCTGCCGAGTGCCCGATCCTCTACGGAGGCTCATGCAAACCGGCCAACGCCGCTGAAATCTTCGCCAAGGAGGATGTTGACGGAGGTCTGATCGGCGGTGCCGCCCTGAAGGCTGCCGACTTCCTGGCCATCGGCAAGGGATTCCAGAAATAATTCTCCGACAGGAGAGGGGGAGGGCAAGTGAAATCCGGACACCACGGTTCGCCTGTACGGGCCGGAACGCCGGGAAGTACGGAGGCCGGGATGACGGGAGGCCGGGATGACGGGAGGCCGGGATGACGGGAAGCCGGAATGACGGGACACCCAAACACCGGAGTGCCGAGACCCGGGGACACCGGAATGACGGAGCACCGGGATCCCTCCCGGAGCACCGGAAGAGTAAATCCGAATATCTCCCCCACGAAAAGGAGTGTCCGACCAATCGGATCGGACACTCCTTTTTTCGTATCATGGAGCCACATCGCGACAGAAGCTACCCTTGTCGTGGCCAAACCGCTGCCAAGCCGCTCCGGGCAACCGGGGGGCTACCCCGATCCGCCACGGACCGATACAAGGCTGATGTAAAAATCGCGCTGCGCCTGTTCAAAAACTCACATTCCGGGCCCCGCAAAGTTCTTTCCCGAAAAAGTTTTCGTATCTTTGCTTGAAACAGAAATACACGACCATGAGCAAACTGATTATCCACAATTTCGACGAATTTGCCAGCCATACGGGTCAGGAGCTGGGCGTTTCGGACTACCTGAAAATCACTCAGGAGCAGATCAACCTCTTTGCCGACGCCACGCTGGACCACCAGTGGATCCACGTCGATCCCGAGCGGGCCCGAACCGAAAGCCCCTACAAGACAACCATCGCGCATGGCTACCTGACGCTGTCATTGCTCCCCTATCTTTGGGGACAGGTGGTCGAGGTGCAGAATGTGAAGATGCTGGTCAACTACGGCATCGAAAAGCTGCGCTTCAACCAGGCGGTAACGGTCGGCAGCGAGATCCGGCTGCGCGCCACGCTGGAGTCGATCACCAACCTGCGGGGCATTGCCAAGGCCGAGATCAAGGTTTCGCTCGAGATCCGCGACTGTCCGAAGACGGCCATGGATGCCACGGTCATCTTCCTCTACCACTTCAACAAATAGAGAAACAACGGAAAGGGTCAACCGAGCGACGGCTGAAGTTGACAGGGCAACCATCCGAAGGCAGGCAAAGACTCGCTGAAATGCGGCAGCCGGGTAAAAACACGCATACGATGTGGGAGCCGGGCAAAGCCCGCAGAGTCGTGGAAACCATCACGTGATTCGCAAAACCCGCACCGTGGGCGGAAGGGACAGGCAGGGCAGAACCGTCAAGACCCGGGCCCCGATTTCCGCGCCAAACAAAAAACGGACTCTTTCCCAAGGGAAGAGTCCGTTTTTTATCTTCACGAGAATCGTCCGGTTGCAAGGTACTCCCCGCTTGGACAAATTCACGCAATTCTCACGGCGTTAATCGCCAATCAGTCATCAATGCCGATCACTCGGAAATCCTTGTCAAATTTGACCTCCAGCCCGTTCGAGAGCTCAACCTCCCAGGTGTAGCGGTCACGGTCGATCTTGTAGATCATCTGTCCGGCGAAAGTCTTGGCAACATAGTCACTGATCTGCTTCGGGACGATCGAGGCGGGAACGGCGGCATACTTGCGATCCACCGTGGTCCACTCGCCCTTGGAGTCAAACTCCACCTCGGTACGGTCGGTGTAGGTCACCTCATACTCCGAACCGATGTACTGGGGCTCCTCGATGGCATAGGCCAGTGTCAAATCCGAGAAGTGGCTCTTCAGGAAGTTCTGGGCCGCAGCGGGCAGTTTGTCGAGCGTAATCGGACGATCGTTGTTGTCAGCCTGCGAGGCGGTGATTCCGGCGAAAAGAAGAGCAGCTGCTAAAAAGAACTTTTTCATGGTTTACAATTTTTATCGGTTAAACTTTGTTTTCTGATCTCGATACAAAGGTCGGGCAGGATTCTGAATGGAATCTAAAATCGCTCGGCACCCGACGATTTTTCTGCAAATATTTCACCAAAGCACCCCCACAAAGGGTTCAAACCCGCTTGCAGAGCGTCCCGATCAATCCCGCATCAAGACCCGTCCCCCGCTGACCGTGGATCGCCCCCTCCGAGTTGTCTCTCTTCCCGGCGGAGATCAGCACGTCGTCGGCCTCAGGGGCAAACCGGCATTGGAATCCTTTTCAAGACAGACTGGCATTTTCGCTCCCGATGAGGCAATCGTCGGGCTGTCGTTGAGGCTGACTACATCTTGACAAATAAAAAATTCCCGAAGAGAGGCCCGTTTGGACACCTCTTCGGGAATTTTGATCCGCAGTCTGGAACAGAATTCGAAAGTGAGTTGCGGAGACCGCGGGACAGGCCCGTTTTTTCTCTGCTTTACTCCGGCTCCCCTCCCCTCGAATTGCGCTCCCTGCGCGGGATTACATCTTTTTGCCCACGTTGGTCTTCTTGGCAGCCTTCGGGGCAGCCGTCTTGGCACTCGTGGCCTTCGGAGCTTTCGGAGCCTTCGGCGCGGCCTTCTTGGGCTCGCCGCCTTCAACAACCGTGGCATCCTCTACGGCATCGGTCTTCTTCGCTGCGCTCTTGCGCGAACGGCGCGTCTTGGGCTTCGCCTCCGTAGCGGCAGCCGGCGTGATACCCAGCGTATAGGCCTCGTTGAAGTCCACGAACTCGATGATGCACATGTCGGCAGCATCGCCCAGACGGAACCCGGTCTTCAGAATACGGGTGTAACCGCCCGGACGCTCGGCGATCTTCGGTGCAATCGTCCGGAACAGTTCCGTTACGGCCTCCTTCTGCTTCAGGTACGAGAATACGATACGGCGCGAGTGGGTCGTGTCCTCCTTCGACTTGGTGACAAGAGGCTCTACGAACATCCGTACGGCCTTGGCCTTGGCAACGGTGGTTTCGATGCGCTTGTGCAGGATCAGCGACGATGCCAGATTCGACAGCAACGCCTTGCGATGACCTGCCTGACGGCCCAGGTGGTTGTAATTCTTATTGTGTCTCATTTAATTAATCTTTGTCAAGTTTGTAGATTGATACGTCCATTCCGAACTTCAGGTTCAAGGAGGCCAACAGTTCGTCGAGCTCCGTCAGCGACTTCTTGCCGAAATTGCGGAACTTCAGCAGGTCGTTGCGGTTGAGCTTCACGAGATCTCCCACCGTATCCACGTCGGCAGCCTTCAGGCAGTTCAACGCACGGACACTGAGGTCCTGATCCGAAAGCTTCGTCTTCAGAAGCTGACGCATGTGGAGCACATCCTCGTCGAACTCTTCAGCACCGTTCGTGTCCTCCATGTTGACGGTGATCTTCTCGTCCGAGAAGAGCATGAAGTGCTGGATGAGAATCTTCGCGGCCTCTTTGAGTGCCTCTTTGGGGTGAATCGACCCGTCGGTAGTAATTTCCAAATTCAGCTTCTCGTAGTCGGTCTTCTGCTCGACACGGTAGTTCTCGATCGAATACTTCACGTTCTTGATCGGCGTGAAGATCGAGTCGATCGGGAGGGTTCCGAACTCACAGTCGGCCGGCGTGTTCTCCTCGGCGGGAACATAGCCACGACCCTTACCGATCGTGAGCGTCATCTGCATCTT
>CALUKK010000022.1 GCA_944321205.1 uncultured Alistipes sp. | reverse complement strand
GCCTGAACAAGGACTTGAACCTAGGACCCCATGATTAACAGTCATGTGCTCTAACCAACTGAGCTATTCAGGCAGTCGATCCGGTTTTACCGTTTTCGTGGTGCAAATGTATAGCAAAAATTCATTCCTGCAAAATTTTCATCCGTTTTTTTTGCAAAAAAAGTATCTTTGCAAAACCGCACCATCGGAAATCAACCATGAAAAAACAGATCATACCACTCATTTTGTTGCTGTTATGCGGCCTCGCAGGATACGCCCAGGGGACTCTGGTTTTCGAGCCCTCCTCGTGGAACTTCGGAGAGATCCGCGAAGTCGACGGTCCCGTGAGCCACACCTTCACGGGCGAGAACCGCGGCGACAAGCCCCTGGTGATTCTCGATGTCGTCACCACCTGCGGCTGTACCGCCCCCCGTTTTTCAAAGCGCCCGATCCTGCCGGGCCAGAAGACCGAAATCACCGTCACCTACGATCCGGCCAACCGTCCGGGAGTCTTCAGCAAGGAGCTGGGCGTCTATTCGAGCGAACGGAAAAAGGTTGCCACGCTCACCGTCCACGGGAACGTCACCCCGCGCCCGAAGAGCATCGAAGAGCTCTATCCCATAGATGCCGGAGGCGGACTGCGGCTGACGACAACGCTCAACGCCTTTGCCTATATACATGTCGGAATCCCCGTCCAGGGCTCTTTCGGGTATGTCAACACCTCCGACCATCCGATCCGTCTCGCATTGCGGCCGGTGAATGGCAGCGGAGCACTCCGCATCGAGGCTCCGACACGCATCGAAGCCGGACAACGGGGCGCCATCAACGTGACGTATTTCATCCCCGCCGACCAGCCCCGTTACGGCACGGTCCGCGATGCCCTGGAGGTGACGGTCGACAACCTCAGCAACGGAACCACGCTCGTCACGCACGGCATCGTTGTGGATCCGCTCCCGGAGATGGACGAAAAAGCGCGTCCGCGCAGCGAATATTCGGAAAATATCCTTAAATTCGGCGTCGTAAAACACACCGGGCCCCTGTGCCGGCGCTCCTTCACGCTTTCGAATACCGGTTCGGCCGAACTCATCGTCCGCGCCGTCGAGGGGATGGGAAACATCTCCACGACGCTCACCCCCGGAATCCGGATCGCGCCGGGAGGCTCTTTCCGGGCCGAAGTCAGGATGGATCCCTCCGCACAGGATTACGGTGTGATGAGCGAACACCTGATCATCGTGACCAACGATCCCGTACGCCCCATGCGCAGAATCCGGGTCACGGCCATCATTGAAGAGTGACACACCAAACATCGACAAACCCTTATGTATCCCATTCTTGAAAAAAGACTCCTCGCCGAAGGCATCTGGCTGATGAAGATCCATGCCCCGCGCGTTGCCCATGCGGCGCAACCCGGGCAGTTCGTCATCGTACGGGCCGATTCGCACAGCGAGCGCATTCCGCTCACGATCTCCGACTTCGACGCCGCCGAGGGCAGCGTCACCATCGTCACCCAGGCCATCGGAGCCTCGACACACAAGATCTGCGCCCTGGAACAGGGAGAGGCTCTGGCCGACTTTGCCGGACCGCTGGGCCGCCCCTCGGAATTCGTGCACGCTCCGCTCGACGAATTGCGCCGGCGTCGCTACCTCTTCGTGGCCGGAGGAGTCGGCACGGCCCCGATCTATCCGCAGGTGAAGTGGCTGAAAGAACACGGCGTGCGGGCCGACGTGATCATCGGCGCCAAAAGCAGCCGCATGCTGATCTACACCGACGCCATGCGCCAGGTGGCCGACCACCTCTACATCGCCACGGACGACGGTTCGGAGGGATTCAAGGGGATGGTCACCGGTCTGATCGAGGAGCTGGTCGAGAAGCGCGGCGAACACTACGACGAGTGTGTGGCCATCGGCCCGATGATCATGATGAAGTTCGTGGCCCTGACCACGCGCAAGTACGCCCTGAAGACCACCGTTTCGCTCAATGCGCTGATGGTCGACGGTACGGGCATGTGCGGGGCCTGCCGCGTGACGGTGGGCGGCCGGACACGCTTTACGTGTGTCGACGGCCCGGAGTTCGACGGCCATGAGGTCGATTTCGACGAGGCGATGCGCCGTCAGGGGATGTATCGCTCCCAGGAGCAGCGCGCCGCGGCCATCGAGGCCGAACGCGAGGCCGGACACGTATGCAGAATCGGATTGGACAAATAATAGACAGAGAGACTATGGCGAACAAGATACCGCGCGTGCCGGTGCGCGAACAGGATCCGGCAATCCGTGCGACCAACTTCGAAGAGGTCTGCTACGGCTACGATCAGCAGGAGGCGATGCTTGAGGCGTCACGCTGTCTGCACTGCAAGAAACCCCGCTGCGTGGAGGCCTGCCCCGTGGGCATCCACATTCCGGACTTTATCCAGGCCCTGCACGAAGGACAGCTGCAGGAGGCGGCCGACATCATCGCCCGGGACAGCTCGCTGCCCTCGATCTGCGGACGCGTCTGCCCGCAGGAGACGCAATGCGAGGGGTCGTGCATCCTCGGCATCAAGGGCGAAGCGGTAGCCATCGGCAAGCTGGAGCGGTTCGTCGGTGACTGGAAACTCGAACACGGCGCGGCCCCGCAGGCTCCGGCCGCACGCAACGGTCACAAGGTGGCCATCATCGGCAGCGGCCCCGCAGGCCTGGCCTGCGCCAGCGACCTGGCACGGATGGGTTACGAAGTGAAGATCTTCGAGGCGTTGCACGAGGCGGGCGGCGTACTGGTCTACGGCATTCCGGAATTCCGGCTGCCGAAGCAGCGCATCGTGGCCCGCGAGATCGACGAGGTGAAGGCCCTGGGTGTAGAGATCGAGACCGACGTGATCGTGGGTCGCACCGTGACGATCGATTCGCTGATGGAGGAAGAGGGGTATGAGGCCGTCTTCATCGGATCGGGAGCCGGACTGCCCCGCTTCATGGGCATTCCGGGCGAGAACCTCAACGGCGTGGTCTCGGCCAACGAATTCCTGACCCGGGCCAATCTGATGCATGCCTATGATGCCGAATACGATACGCCGATCTATGTCGGACAGCGCGTCGTGGTCGTGGGCGGCGGCAACGTGGCGATGGATGCCGTGCGCACGGCCAAACGGCTGGGCGCCGACGCCACGATCGTCTACCGTCGTTCGGAAAAGGAGCTCCCGGCCCGGGCCGAGGAGGTGCACCACGCCCGCGAGGAGGGGATCCGGTTCCGGATGCTGACCAACCCCACGGAGGTGCTGGGCGATGAACGCGGCTGGGTCAGGGGAATCCGCTGCGTGGAGATGGAGCTGGGCGAGCCCGACGAGAGCGGACGCCGCTCGCCGGTAGTCAAGCCCGGGTCGGAGTTCGAGATCGACTGTGACGTGGTGATCATGGCCCTGGGAACCTCACCCAACCCCCTGCTGGCCTCAACGACCGAAGGACTCGAAACTTCGCGCCGCGGCTGCATCACGGCCGACGAACACGGAGTCACGACCCGCAAAGGGGTCTTTGCCGGAGGTGACGCCGTAACGGGAGCCGCCACAGTGATCCTGGCCATGGGCGCCGGGCGCACCGCAGCCCGATCCATCGATGAATACATCCGCTCCGGGAAACGATAAATCCCTCGGACGGAACACAATCGGGAATTTTCACTATTTTTGCAGCCGGAATTCAAAACGTCCGAAACCATGAAAAAAAGCATGTGGATAGCCGCGGCGGCGCTGATCGGCGCTACGGCCTGTGGCGAGCAGGAGCCCAGGACCTTCACGGGCTTCATTACCGATGCCACGATGAATACCGTGACGGTCCAGGACCAGTCGTCCGCGACCTATACGTTCTCGACGGCGGAGGCCGACCGCAGCGAAGCCTACGGATTACTCGTGGGAGCTCCGGTTGTCGTGGAGTACAAGGGGCAACTGGATCAGGAGGCCAAGGCCATCAAGGTCTCCACGAATCCCACCTATGCCGAAGCCGTCGGCCGGTGGATGTTCTACAACGACGAGAAGCCCGAATTCTCGATGGGGATCGAGATCCGTGTCGAGGGTGAAGCCGTCTCGATCAACTCGGCCACGCTGCTCTACACGGGCTGGGAGCTGCTCGACGAAGCCGGGAAGATCCTGCTCAAGGGGCGGAGTGTGGGCAACGGCCAGAGTTTCGACTTCTCGCAGACGGGCATCATCTCGAAGGATGCCGAAGGCCGTTATCAGATGACAATCGAAGGGACGGAGATCTCCTTCACCAAGGTCACGGACTCCGAGATGCCCGCAGAGGCCCCCGAGGAGACTGAAGAGGCCGGAGCCGGCGATACCGCCGCATCCGAAAGCGACAAGACCGACACCGCCGCCGTTGTACGGTAGTCCGAAGGTATTCCATCCACGAAAAAATCCCGTTGCAGCACGCTGCAACGGGATTTTTTATAGTTTTCGCTCCTTCTCTCCTTAAAATCTACCCGTTTCTCTCTTCTCCCCCCCCGCGAAAGTCTACGACCGGCCGATCAGTTGTTCGACCCGATCGGCCACGGATTGGGGCGTGATGGCCGTCAGACAGTGCCAGTCCCCGAAGCGGCAGGGCTTGTTGCCGAAGACCGAACAGGGGCGGCAGTCGCAATCGGCCTGGACGATTCCCGCCTCCGGAGCGCCGAATCCCAGGAATCCCAGCCCGGGATGGGTGGCGCCCCAAACCGAGACCACCGGCGTACCGACCAGTGCCCCGAGGTGCATGACCAGCGAATCCATCGCCACCACACAATCGAGATTCGAGACGAGAGCCAGCTCTCCGGCCAGCCGGACCTTGCCCGCGAGGGCCGTCACATTGGGATACGTCCGCTCCATCTCTTCGGCAAATGCCCGCTCGGCGCCTCCTCCGCTATGGATAAAGACCCGGTCAAAACGTTCGGAAAGGAGCCGGACCAGTTCCCGGGACTGTGCTTCGGGATAGGTCTTGCCCCGATGGGCGGAGAAGGGTGCGAAGCCCACCCAGCGACCCTGCTTCTCGCCGAAGGGATTTTCGAGGATGCGGCGCGGTGCCGGCGAAGGATCATCGAACGTGAAGCCCAGCCGCCGGAAGACATCGCAATAGCGCAGCACGGTATGACGCAGGGGTTCCATGCCGCGGCCTCCGCAACGGATGAAGCGACGCTTCCCGGCCCGGTCCTTGTCGATATGGGCCGTCGGGATGCCGTGCAGACGCATCGACAGGCGAAAAGCCTGCGATCGCAACACGTCGTGCACATCGGCTACGGCATCCACCCCCCGACGGCGAGCCTCGGCCGCCAGGCGCCACATGCCCCGCAGGGAGTGATGCTTTCCCTTCGTATCGACCTCCAGAATGTCGACCGGAAGTCCTTCGAAAAAGGGACGGAAGAGCCCTTGCGTCGCCACCGTGACATGCAGGTCGGGACAGGCCGCACACAAGGCCCGCAGGGCATGGGGCAGCATCGCCACGTCTCCCATGGCCGAGGTGCGCAGCACCAGCAGGTGTTGCGGCAATTGTCTGTCCGCCGTGCGGCCGCCGTGCGGCCGCTCCGCCGGGTGCATTCCGGTCTTCGGATCCCGGCAACTACTTTTTCTGGCCATAGAGCACGGGATTCAGCGACGGATCGTTGTACATCTTCATCTGCTTGTAGGTCTTCATGTACTTGCGCCCCGCCTCGATATCCTCGATCAGCTCCTCGATGGCCCGCGAAAGGTCGACCTGCTGGGTCAGCAGCACGTCGAGCTTGCGGCGGCATGCGTCGCGGTGTGCCTGGTCGACATCCGTACGTTCGGTCTCCCGAGCCATGTGGTAGATCTTCAGCGCCAGGATCGACAGCCGGTCGATGGCCCACGCCGGAGTCTCCGTGTTGAGCCGCGCATCGGCCGCCGGACGAACATCCTTATACTTGTCCAGCAGGTAGGAGTCCACATACTCCACCATGTCCGTACGGTCCTGATTCGACTTGTCGATGCGCCGCTTGATCTTCAACGCCTCCACGGGATCGATCGCCGGGTCGCGGATGATGTCCTCCAGGTGCCACTGCACGGTATCGATCCAGTTCTTGTGGTAGAGCAGGTGGTCGATCGTCCCCGCCTCGAAGGGGTTCTCGATCGGGTGATCCACATCGTCCCAGCGGTGGTAATCCTCGATGGAACGGTTGAAGATGCGGTTCGCGTTTTCGGTAAACATAGGTTCGGTTTTATGGGATTATTGCTATTTTCCGCGGAAAATTATACCTTTGTCGGTAATCATCAAACAAAGATAATGAATATTTCCAGAAAAGCAATACTCCTCGTCGGAATCCTCCTGGGCCTCACCCTTTCCCTGAAGGCCCAGGTGCGCCAGACCCGCGAAGAGTATATCGACCGATACATGCACATCGCCGTGGCCCACATGGAACGCTACGGAATCCCCGCCAGCATCACCATGGCCCAGGGAATCCTCGAGTCGGACTGCGGCAACAGCCTCCTGGCGATGAAATCCAACAACCACTTCGGCATCAAGTGCAAGACGGGCTGGACGGGCGAGCGTGTCTACCACGACGATGATGCCAAGGGCGAATGCTTCCGGGCCTACCCTTCGGTCGAGGCATCCTATGAGGACCATGCCGAGTTCCTCGACTCGCAACCGCGCTACGACTCGCTGTTCGCCTATGCCTCGGACGACTACAAGAGCTGGGCCCGCGGACTGAAGGCTGCCGGCTACGCCGCGGCCCCGGACTATGCCCAGCGGCTGATCCGCATCATCGAGGAGAGCCAGCTCTACTTGCTGGACCGTCCCGACGGCGAGCGGCTCTATGCCACGCGTTTCGGACTGGAGCGCAACCCCGAGGAGTGGTTCTCCTCGCAGTCGAGCGTCGAGCAGATCGCCCGCACCGAGGCGGCCGTCGACCCGGACAACTACCGCGTGACGATCAATGCCCACGAGGGCTACAACGTCTACATGACCAACGGCGTGCACTACGTCACGGCGAAGGAGAACGACACCTTCGAAAACATCGCCCGCAAATTCCGCATCTCGGCACGCAATCTGCGGCGCTTCAACGACCTGAAGGACAAGCAGGCGCAGCCGATGATCGGCGAGGTGGTCTACATCGAGCGCAAGAAGAAGCGCTGGGAGGGCAATGCCCGGCACCACATCTGCCGTCCGGGCGAAACGGCCTATGCCGTGGGACAGTCCTACGCCATCCGCACCCGTTCGATCGAACGCCTCAACCACCTCAAACCCGGCGAGCGGCTTGAAACCGGACGACAACTGCGAATCCAATAATCTCCGCCGCGGAAATCCCGAAAACCAACGACACAGCACCATACCATATGGAAACAACCCCCTTGAGAGCCAAGATTCTCGACACGATCATCCGTAAATCGAATCTCAAACAGAAGGTCTTCGACAATACGTTCTCCGCCTTCAACCTGCTGAAGGAGACGCTGCTCGAAATCGCCGCGGAGATGGACGACGAACTGGACGGCAAACTCGATCGCCGCGTACGGCTCGAATACCGCGACCGCGGCAAGTTCGAGGCCCAGCTGCAGGTGGCCAACGACCTGCTGATCTTCCAGATGCACACCGACGTCTTCGAATTCGACGCCAACCACCTCATCTGGCAGAACCCCTACGTACAAGCTGACCAGGAGAACTCCTATTGCGGGCTGATCAACATCTACAACTTCCTCTCCGATTCGTTCAAGTTCAACCGCAACGCCGACGAGGGCTATCTCATCGGGCGGATCTTCATCAACCGCGAACGCCGCTACTTCGTCGAGGGAAAGCAGCAGACCTCGATGCGTGCCATGAGCTTCGGAAAGAAGGAGATCGACCGGGACGCGCTGGTTGACGTGCTGGAGGCGGCCATCGCCTTCTCGCTCAACTTCGACCTGCTGATGCCGCCCTACGAGGAGAACAAACGCGTGACGGTCGACCAGTTCAATACGAAGATGGACAACTCGAAGTTCGTCACGGGCAAACGCCTGGGATACGATTTCGACGTCGAGGATATCTGACAACCCGCACCTCCGGACCCCGCGAGAGTGCCGGAAGGGAACAACCCGAGCCCAGAGACCATGGAACACAAAAGAATACGGAGCGTGCAACGACAGGCGACAAGGCTGTTTGGCGCGGCGCTCCTGTTGACAAACGGCCCGCTCACGGCCGGAACAACCGGAATGGAATATGCCGAAATCGCCCGTTTGAAAGGCATGAACGAGACGGTGCGGGGTATCCGTTCGATGAACGACGGAGAACACTACACCACACTGGAAAACAACGATATACGCCGCCACGCATACACGACGGCGAGTGCAGGCGAGAGCCTGCTTCCGGTCCCCGCACCGAATCTTGCGATCTCGGATTACACGCTCTCACCCGATGAAAGCATGATTCTCATTGCCTCGGGGCGTCATCCCATCTATCGTCACTCCTACACCACGAGCTACACGCTCATCCGCGACGGACGGGTGGTTCCGGTTTTACGCGAGGCCGAGGCTCCGCGCGACGCCAGCTTCTCGCCCGACGGGCTCCGCATCGTCTACTCCGACCGCAACGACCTCTACCTCTATGACATCGCCTCGCAGCAGACCCGGCGGATCACCGACGACGGCCGCTGGAACGAGGTGATCAACGGCACCACGGATTGGGTCTACGAGGAGGAGTTCGGCATCACGAAGGCCTATGCCTTCTCACCCGACGGGAAACAGCTGGCCTATCTTCGCTTCGACGAAAGCCAGGTTCCGCTCATGGAGATGATGCGCTTCGACGGCAAACTCTACAATCAGGCCTATTCGTTCAAATATCCCAAGGCCGGAGAGGTCAATTCGGTGGTCGAGTTATGGATCGCCAACCTCGATACCGGGGAGCGGAAACGCCTCGATACCGGACCCGAAAGCGACCAGTACATCCCCCGCATCGGCTGGACGCCAGACGGACGTCCGTGGTATTTCCGGCTGAACCGCCGTCAGAACACCTTCGAGATGGTGGTCTGCGAACCGCACGGAGCCCAGCGCACGGTCTACGAAGAGCGCACGCAGCAATACGTCGAACGGGTCGACGACAAGACCGTGACCTTTGTCGACCGGGATCGTTTTCTCGTCCGGCAGGAGAGCCACACGGGATACATGCATCTCTATCTTTACAGCCTGCGCCGGGGGTTGCTCGAACAGGTCACCCGCGGAGCCTGGGAAGTGACCGATGTCGTCGGAAGCGACGGAAAACGCGTCTGGTACCTCTCGACCGAGACCTCGCCGCTGCGTCGCAACCTTTACAGCATCCGACTCGACGGAAGCGACAAACAACGCCTGACACAAGGCGAGGGCTACTACACGGTCTCGCCGAGCAAGGGGATGAAATACTTCATCACGACCTTCTCGAACGCCTCGACACCCAACCGCACGGAGGTGTGCGATGCTTCCGGGACGCCGATCCGCACGCTGGCCGACAGCCGGGCTCTGAACGGCGAACTCGCGGCCCGGCAGCAGCCCGTCAAGGAGTTCTTCCGCTTCACGACCGAACGCGGCGACACGCTCAATGCCTATCGGATCCTGCCCCGCGGTTTCGATCCGGCCAGACGTTATCCCGTTCTGCTGACCCAATACTCCGGTCCCGGATCGCAACAGGTCGTCGACCGCTGGTCGATGGACTGGGAGGATGCCCTGGTTGAAAAAGGATATGTCGTGGTTTGCGCCGACGGCCGCGGAACCGGCTTCCGGGGCGAAAAGTTCAAGAAACAGACCTATGGCCGGCTCGGGGCGCTGGAGGTCGAGGACCAGCTCTCGCTGGCCCGCTACATGGCCGCACAGCCCTGGATCGATCCGGCTCGCATCGGCATCTACGGATGGTCCTACGGCGGATTCATGGCTCTGAGCTGCGCCCTGAAAGGACACGGTCTGTTCCGCATGGCGATAGCCGTGGCACCGGTCACCTCGTGGCGCTACTACGACACGATCTACACCGAGATCTACAATAACCTCCCGCAACTCAACGCCGACGGTTACGACAAGTATTCGCCGATCCATTTCGCCCAGATGCTGGACGACAAGAGAACCCGTCTGCTGATCATCCACGGCACGGCCGATGACAACGTCCACTTCCAGAACACCGTGGAGATGACCCGTGCGCTGAACCGCGCCGGCAAGCAATACGACATGATGGTCTACCCCGACCAGAATCACTCGATGCTGCCCGATGCTTCGGGACACGTCCGACAAAAGATGATCAACTACACGCTGGAAAATCTATGAACAGCTCCCTGCAACTCGCCACGCCCGTCGGACCCGTGATTCTCACGGCCTCGGAGAGCGCCATTGTCGGGCTCCGCTTCGGGAAGGAGATTCCCGCCGATTCGAAACCTCTCTCCGAAGAGGAGGCTACCCCGCTGCTGCGACAGGCGGCAAAGGAGCTCCGGGAATATTTCAGCGGACACAGGCAGTGTTTCTCGCTGCCGCTTGCTCCCCGGGGCTCGGCCTTCCAGGAGAAGGTCTGGCAGGCATTACGGACCATTCCCTACGGCCAGACCCGCACCTACAAGCAGATTGCCGAACAGATCGGACACAATCTCGCATTCCGGGCCGTAGGCATGGCCAACAACCGCAATCCGATCGGCATTCTGATCCCCTGTCACCGGGTCATCGGCTATGACGGCAAAATGACGGGATATGCCGCAGGAATCGGCATCAAGGAGCAGCTGCTGGCTCTCGAACAGCACCACGCGGCCAGGTCCGAATCGGCGGAGGGGAGAGCTGCGACATCGGTCATCCCGGCCGACGGTTCCAATTCGTAGATGTTTTTCGAACGGACCGCATAGCGGGTCCAGTCGTTGAAGTTGAAATAACGCACCACCCAGGCGGGATAGGGGCTCCAGACGATTTTGCGCAACCGGAGCGGAGATTTGTCCGCCAGATCGGGATCCGCGGAGAGGATCAGCACCCGGCAGCCTTCGGCAGCCAGACGGCGAGCCGTACGCTCCAGCTCCTCCGGGGTCGTACAATGCAGATTCTCCAGATTGTCGGGCATGTAGAAGCGGGCTTCGATCACACGACGCCCTCCCGCGATGTCCGGCATCCGGCTGTAATAGGTAGATTCCGCAGCCAGATTCAACGCCACGACCCGACCCTTTCCCCGGCACTGGCCGCGCATCACCCGATAGAAATAGATATCCGGGGTTGTCTGCGTCAGATTGTAGGTCATGGCTCCGAGATTCAACACCGCCAGAAAACCCACCATCCAGCGTCGCTCGCGCCGTGCAAAACGGGATCCGGCACCGCGAAACAACTCCACGAGAAACCACGGTACAAGGAACAATACCGGAAAGAAGAAACGGATCTCCTTGTGTGCCAGAAAGAAGTGCACCAACAGAAAGGGAACGAGCATCCAGGTCACGACATGTCGCGGATGGCGCCAGAAGAAACCGAGCGTGGAGACCAGCGCCAACAGTCCGAAGAAGATGCCGCCATCAAGCACCGGAGCCGTCAGATAGTACCACCAGGGTCTATGCCGGAATTGATCCATCCGGCCTTGGAGGATATTTTCACGCAGATAGTTCCACGGGGTGAAGGTCCATTCGCCGTAGAGCCAGTGGTCGGCCCAAAGACCGAGCAGAAGCATCCCGACGACTCCCGGGATCATGCCGGCGTAGAGACGCCAGCGACGGGCATAAACCAGAAGCCAGATGCCGTATCCCAACAGGGCGAAGCCCATCTGATAGCGAACGATGAAGAGCGCTCCGGCGACCGCTCCCAATATGACGCCCCGACGAAAGTCGTGCTCGTGCGGGTGTCGGCAACCGTCCGTGCCAGAGCCCTCCGCAGCAGCGGGGCAGTAACGGATCGTCAGGGCCACCAACAGCAGAAGCAGATTGCCCGAGAGCATCTCGGCGTTGAAATGGACGTGAAGGTAGGCCATGAACCAGAGACAGAGTCCCGTCAGCAGGAACCATTTGCGTTGAGATTCCGAGGTCAGGGTCCCGCGTATCGTGCGGTAGAAGAACCCCAACACGACAACCGACAGCAGCCCGCTCAACAACTGCAACAGCGTCACGGCCAGATAGGGCGACCAGATCCCGGCCGCCACCAGTCCGCGACAAAGCGCCCATGCCACGAAGGGTTGTATGCCCGGACGCATCTGTGACGGATATTCCCAGGACAGGTGGTCGACCGTCGGTGTTCCGAAGAGCTTCATGTGGGCATACTCCAGAATCTGGTAATGTTCGTCGGAGTGATAGACGCCCCGACTGAAGAGCGCATAAAGCAGGGTCACCAGGCATCCGGCCACCAGGATCTGTCGGACGGAGATCCGTCGTAGAAGGGAAAACAGCATACTGTCAAGCGGTTTCGTGCGGCAAAAATAGGTTAAATTTCACAAAAATTCCCCCCCTACCTCTCCGACAAAAAAAGAGGTGCGACCTGCGGACCGCACCTCTTTTTTGTATGGGTTGCCCCCGGATCAGAGTCCGAAAGCGAAAAGATGAATTCCGTCGTAAACGGCACTCACAACGCCCAGCAAAAGCACCCCGGCCATGCACAACGCCAGACTCAGACGCGTATAAGAGTCCGTGCGGAACGTCGCGATCGGGGCATCCGACGGTGTAATGAACATCGCCTTGACGATCAGCAGGTAGTAGTAGAGCGAGATGACCGTATTGAGCAGGGCGATGAAGACCAGCAGGTAGAAACCCGACTCAAAGGCCGCCGTGAAGACGAAGAATTTCGAGAAGAAGCCCGCAAAGGGCGGAATGCCGGCCAAGGAGAAGAGCGCCAGCATCATCATCACGGCCAACTTCGGATTGGTATGGTAGAAGCCGTTGTAATCCTCCAGCGAAACCCGGCCTCCGGAGTGTTGCTCGACGGTCGACAGCACGCCGAAAACCGCCAGATTGGCAACCATGTAGACCAGCACGTAGAAGACCAGCGACGTCATGCCCAGCGAACTGCCGCCGATGACGGCCAGCATGATGTAGCCGGCCTGCGAGATCGACGAGAAGGCCATGAAGCGTTTCAGATCCCTTTGCCGGATGGCGAAGAGGTTGGCGACGGTGATGCTCAGGACCGTGACGATCCACAGCAGCGTCTGCCACTGCTCGACCATCGGGGCGAAGACCTTGACCAGCGTCGTGAAGAGCACGAAGGCCGCCGCCGCCTTCGAAACCACCGAAAGATAGGAGGTGACGGTCGTCGGAGCCCCCTGATAGGCATCGGCCGTCCAGAGGTGGAAGGGCACGAGCGAGATCTTGAAACCCAGTCCCGAGAAGAAGAAGACCATCGACAGAATCTCCAGGGGCGAACCGGTCAGACGGGCCGGCATGTCGTCGAAATAGAGGGTACCGGTCGTACCGTAAAGAAACGAAACGCCGAAAAGCATCAGTCCGCTCGAAAACAGCGCACAGAGAATGTATTTCGCTCCGGCCTCGGCCGAATAGTGCTTGTACTTGTCGAAGGCCACCAGGCAGGCCATCGGTACCGAAGCCAGCTCCAGACCGATGAAGAACATCAGGAAATGCCCCGCGGAGATCATGAAGTACATGCCCAACAGCGTCGAAAGGGTCAGGATGTAGAATTCGCCCTGCTTGTGACGAGTATCCTCGCGTTGCAGCCACTGATCGGCCTGCAGACATACAAGGAGAGCACCGATCGCCAGGATACTCTTCACCACTCCGCCCATCGGCGTCGTGTGGAACATCCCCCCGAAGAGCTCCCCTTCGGGTCCCGGGACGAGGTTGACGAGAACCTGTACGACCAGCAGTCCGCACGTCACGGCCGAAAAGTAGTGGTGGCCGCGGCGTCCCGCGATCAGGTCGTAAAGAAACACGAGGACAAGGATTGCCGTGAGGGTCAGTTCGGCCCGCATCAGCGGTAATATCGATGTGTAATCCATAGTCGCTTTAGCTCAAGATGTGTGCAATGAGTTCCGAGACGCTGCCGCGGATCATGTCGCTCACCCACAGCGGGGCGAGTCCCATGCCGGCGATGGCGACAATGAGGCAGATGACCGCAAAGCGCTCGTCCCACGTGGCGTCGGAGAGTTTCAGATGTTCGGGATTTTCGCACGTGCCGTAGAGGATCTTCCCGACAACACGCAGGATATAGACTGCCGTAATGACGATCGACGTGCAGGCGATGACGGTCACCACGCGGTGGAACGTATCGTCGTTCATGAAGGCGCCGTTGAAGATCGTCATCTCGGCCACGAAGCCGCTCAGACCCGGTAAACCGAGGTTCGCAAGACCGGCGATCACATAACCTACGGCCAGGAAGGGCATCACCTTCATCAGACCGCTCAGCTGACGCACGTCACGCGTATGCGTGCGGCCGTAGATCATGCCGATCAGGGCGAAGAAGAGGGCCGTCATCAGACCGTGGCTCAGCATCTGCAGGATGGCACCCGTCGAGGCCGTGGTGTTCATCATCAGGATGGCGAAGAGCACCAGACCGCAGTGCGAAACGGACGAATAGGCGTTGATGTACTTCAGATCGGTCTGCACGCAGGCCGAGAAGGCGCCGTAGACCACCGAGATGGTTGTCAGAATGATGAAGATCCAGCTCAGTTCGTGTGCCGCCTCGGGCAGCAGATACATCGCCACGCGGAAACAGCCGTAGCCTCCGAGCTTCATCAGCACGCCGGCGTGAAGCATCGAGACGGCCGTCGGGGCCGAGGCATGACCGTCGGGGCTCCACGTGTGGAAGGGGAACAGGGCCCCCAGCACGCCGAATCCCACGAAGACCAGCGGGAACCAGATCCGCTGCAGCTGGACGGGGATGTTGTGCAGAGCGGCAATCTCCTGTACGTTCATCGTCGTGGCGCCGGCGCCGAAATAGATGCCCAGGATGCCGATCAGCAGCAGGGCCGAACCGCCCATGAGCATCAGTGTCAGCTTCATGGCCGAATACTCCTTGCGGCCGCTGCCCCAGACGCCGATCAAGAGGTACATCGGGATCAGCGCCACCTCGTAGAACATGAACATCGTGAAGAGGTCAACCGAGATGAAGAATCCGAAGACGCCGACACTCAGCAGACAGAACCAGAGGAAATAGGCCTTCACGTCCTTTTGCATCTGCCACGAGGCGAAGGTTCCCGTGAAGACGATGATGGCCGACAACAGCAGCATGGCCACCGAGATGCCGTCGACACCCACGGCGTAGTGGATATGAAGCGGGGCATACCACATGACGCTCTTGGTAAGGAGCATCTGGGCCGTTTCACCCGCCTCGCGCAGGCCGAGGTAGTGGAAAACGAGCCACACGGCCAGCGCCAGCAGCACCGAGGATCCCACGACCATCACAGCATGGATCTGCCGCCGCGACTTCGAGAGCCACAACCCCAGCATCATCACCAGAGGCACGGCAGGAAACAGGGATAAGATATTCATAATACGTTCCGATTAGCAGATGAAAAGGATCAGGATCGTCAGTCCCAGAGCGCCGCCCAGGAACCAGATACAGTAACGCTGCACACTGCCGCTCTGCATCTGGCGGATCAGGCAGGAGGCGCCGTTCGTGGCCGTGGCCAGCAGATTGAGGAAGCCGTCGACCACGTGGCGGTCGAACCAGGCGATCGGTGTCGAGATGCAGGCGAAGATCACGCGGTGGGTGATGAACTGGTACACCTCGTCGATGTAGAAGCGGTGGTAGGCCGCCCGGTGCAGACCGCTGAAGCGCTCGGCCAGCCGGTCGGCCACGGGCTGCTTCTCCCGGGCATACATCCACGTGGCCAGCGCGATGGCCACCACAGCCACGCAGAGACTCAGCGTCGCCACGCTGCCGTCGATGTGGATCGTATAGGGGAGGCCGTCCGCCGAGACAAACTGTCCGAAGGGGATGAAGCCCGCCACGCAGGTCACCGCAGCCAGAATCAGCAACGGAAGCGTCATCGTGAAGGGGGCCTCGTGGGGCGTATGCTCGGCGTGGAGTTCGCGGTTCTCGCGACCCCAGAAGATGCCGTAGTAGAGGCGGAACATGTAGAAGGCCGTCAGACCCGCGATGGCCGTCATCACCCACCCCATCACGGGGCTGAACGAGAAGCAGGCCGTGAGGATCTCATCCTTGGAGAAGAAGCCGCTGAAGGGCCAGATTCCGGCGATGGCCAGACAGGCCACGAGGAACGTGATGTGCGTCAGGGGCATGTACTTGCGCAGGCCGCCCATCGTCGACATCTCGTTCGAGTGTACGGCGTGGATGATGGCACCGGCGCCCAGGAACAGCAGCGCCTTGAACATCGCGTGGGTGAAGAGGTGGAACATCGAGGCCATGTAGCCCAGGCCGCCCGTATGGGGGTCGTTCGACGTGCAGACGCCCAGCGCCACGATCATGAAGCCGATCTGCGAAATGGTACTGAAGGCCAGCACGCGCTTGATGTCGCTCTGCACGCAGGCAACCACGGCGGCGTACAACGCCGTGAAGGCGCCGATGTAGGCCGTCCAGTGCAGCACCTCGGGGGCGTAACCGATGAAGAGCGGGAACATCCGCGCCACGAGGTAGACTCCCGCCACGACCATCGTCGCGGCATGGATCAGCGCCGAGACGGGCGTCGGGCCCTCCATGGCATCGGGCAGCCAGATGTGCAGCGGGAACATGGCGCTCTTGCCCGCACCGCCGATGAACATCAGCCCCAGCGCCAGCGGGATCATCACCCCGGCGGCCAGCGTCGTGGCCGCGGGCGTGAAGGTAAAGGTCCCGGCGTAGTAACCGTGGACGAGGATGCCGATCAGGAAGCCCAGGTCGGCGAAACGCGTCACGATGAAGGCCTTCTTCGAGGCGGCGATCGCCTCGGGTTTCGTGTAGTAGAAGCCGATCAGCAGGTAGGAGCTGACACCCACCAACTCCCAGAAGAGATACATCTGGAAGATGTTCGTGGCCACGACCAGCCCCATCATGCTCATCGTGAACAACGACAGGAAGGCATAGTAGCGCTGGAAACCCCGCTCGCCCTTCATGTAGCCGAACGAGTAGATGTGGACCATGAGCGACACGGTGGAGATCACCACGAGCATCATCACCGAGATCGGGTCGAGCAGGATCCCCAGGTCGATGTGCAGATCACCCGAGATGGGGAGCCAGACCGTATTCCACGGCATGAGCGTCGGATAGAGTCCGGCGGCGTCGCGTCCGGCCGAGAAATACTCCCAGGCCGTCGTGTAGCTCAGCACGGCCACCACGGCCAGTACCGCCGTACCGATGGCCCCTGCCACCACGGGCCGGAGTTTCATGCCCGCGAGTCCCAGGAAGAGGAAACTCACAAAGGGCAGCAACAGGATCAGAATCGTATATTCCATAAGCTTGCGTACTCGGGGTTTACCACTTCATCTCCCGCAGGTTCTTGACCTCGATGTTGCGGATGTTGCGGTAGATGTTGATGATGATGGCGATGGCCACGGCGGTCTCCGCGGCACTCACACCGATGGCAAAGAGCGTAAAGAAGAAGCCCTCCAGCTGCTCCGGAAAGAGAAAACGGTTGAAAACCACAAAGTTGATATCCACCGAATTGAGGATCAACTCCACGGAGATCAGCATCGCCAGCAGATTGCGACGCGTGACGAAGCCGTAGATGCCCACGAACATCAGGATCGTGGAGACGACGAGATAATATTCCATTTTGATCATAGCCGTACTTTTTTAACGTTTGCGGGCGATCATGATACCCCCGACGATGCAGGCCAGCAGCAGCACGCTGATGACCTCGAAGGGCAGCACGTAACCGTATTTGTCGGCACTCATCAACGCGTGACCGATGGTCCGCACGTTGAGTTCGCCGTGTTCGAAGTGCTGCGGCAGGAAGTCGTGGCGCAGCATCACCCAAAGACAGATGCCAAGGCTCAGAAGCGTGGCAACCAGACCCGCGATGAATTTGTAGCTTTTCAGTTCGGGGGCCTTGTCACCCTCGCTCGACGTCAGCAGGATCGAGAAGACGTAGAGCACCGTGATGCCGCCGGCGTAGATCAGCAGCTGTACGGCACCCAGAAACGAGTAGTTGAGCTGGAAGTAGAGGCCCGCCGTGCCGAAGAGCACGAAGAGCAGGTAGGTGGCGGCACGCAGAATACGCTTGGTCGTCGCGGCCAGGATGGCACTCACACAGATGAAGAGGGCCAGAATGATGAAAACGATCAGTTCGAGAGTTATCTCCATGGCTTAGCGATTGAGTTGTTTGACGAGTTTTTCCCGGGTGAAGACCGCATGTTCGAAGTTCGTGGTGAAACGGATGGCGCCCGTCGGGCAGCCGTTCACGCACAGGTGGCAGAACATGCACGATCCCAGGTCGTATTCATAGCGCACCAGGCGTTTTTTCGTCTTGCCCGTCTCGGGGTCGGTGACCATCTCGGTCGTCAGACGGATCGTACCGTTCGGGCAGTTCGTCTGGCACAGCCCGCAGGCGATGCACTTGTTGTGCCCCTGGGCGTCGTGCGGCATGGTCAGTTCGCCGCAATAGCGGTCGTACATCTTCAGTGTGGCCCGGTTTTCGGGGTACTGCTCCGTGACCTTCGGCGTAAAGAACTCCCGGAAGGTGACTTTCATACCCGTGGCGAGGGTTCCCAGGCCGTGGAAAAGTCCTTTGATATAGCTCATAATCAGAAATGCAGTTTGAATACGACGACAATGACCATCAGCAGCAGGTTCACCAGTCCGATCGGCACGAGGTATTTCCACTCCAGGGTCAGGATCTGGTCGATACGCAGCCGCGGGAAGGTCCACTTGATCCACATCAGCAGCCACACCACGAAGAAGGCCTTGGCAAAGAACCACACAAAGCCCGGAATGTAATCCATCGCCGTGTTGAAGCCCTCCCAGCCGGGGATGTGCAGCGGCATCCACCCTCCGAGGAAGATCGTGGCCGCCACGCCCGAGATGATGAACAGATTGACGAACTCCGCCACGTAGAACAGACCGAAGTGCATGCCCGAATACTCGGTGTGGTAACCGGCCGTCAGCTCCGATTCGGCCTCCGGCAGGTCGAACGGCCCGCGGTTGACCTCGGCGTTGCCGGCGATCAGGTAGATCACGAAGGCGATCAGCGCCGGAATGTGGCCCTTGAAGATGAACCATCCGTCGGCCTGCCGCTCGACGATCTCGGAGAACTGCATCGTATCGGTCAGCACGACGATCGTGAGGATCGACAATCCGATCGACAGCTCGTAGGAGATCATCTGCGCACCGCTACGCATGGCACCGATGAGCGAATACTTGTTGTTCGAGCTCCAGCCCGCCAGCAGGATACCCACCACGCCGATCGACGAGGCGGCCATCAGGAAGAAGACGCCGACGTTGAAGTCGAGGATCTCCAGACCCCGCGACACGGGCAGGCAGGCAAAGGCCAGCACCGAGGCCAGAATGACAACGTAGGGGGCCAGGTTGTAGAGGAAACGGTCCGAATGGCGGATGGTAATGATCTCCTTGGTCAACATCTTGATGACGTCGCAGAAGACCTGCACCGTGCCCCACGGACCCACGCGCATCGGGCCCAGACGACACTGAAAGGCCGCACAGACCTTGCGCTCCATGAAGATCATCACGATGGCGATCACGGCATACATCAACAGCAGGCAGACGCCGACGATCACGCATTCGAGGAAGATCGCCAGGCCCTCGGGCATCCACGACGTCAAGAGTCCGTGGACCCAGCTCGTAATTATGCTGAAATCAAACATAGCTTCGGGTTTTGCGTTTAACGGTCAATATCGGGCACCACATAGTCCAGCGTACCGCCGATGGCGATCAGGTCGGCGATCTTCGCACCCCGCGAGATGGTATCCAGGCAGGCCACCAGCGGAAGACCCGTCGAGCGGAACTTCATGCGGTAGGGGTACTTGTCGCCGCGGCTCTCGATGAAGACGCCAAACTCCCCGCGGCTTCCTTCGACGGCGGCGTAGTAGCTACCCTCGGGGATGCGGATCACGGGCTTCATCTTCAACTGGTAGTCCCCCTCGGGAATGTTGTCGATGAGCTGTTCGATGATGTTCATGCTCTCCTCGATCTCGCGCATGCGGACCATGTAGCGGGCGAAGCAGTCGCCCTCGGTGAAGAGCACCTCGTTGAACTGCACCTTGTCGTAGGCGGCATAGGGGTGGCGCTTGCGCACGTCACAGGCCCAACCCGAGGCACGTCCCGTTCCGCCCGTGGCGCCGAACGAGATGGCATCGCGACGCGTCAGCACGCCCGTACCCTTCAGACGCTCCTGGGCGATGACATTGCCCGTGAAGACCTCGTGGTACTCGCGCAGCTTCGGACGCATGTAGGCGATGAACTCCTTGGTTTTACGGACAAACTCCGGATGGATGTCGGCCTGCACGCCGCCGATCGTATTGTAGGTCTGGATCAGACGTCCGCCGGTGGTCTGCTCGAGGATGTCGAGGACCTTTTCACGATCGCGGAAGCCGTAGAAGAAGGCCGTCAGGGCGCCCATGTCCATACACAGGCAGGAGAAGAAGAGCAGGTGGGAATCGATCCGCTGCAACTCGTCCATGATCGTACGGATGTACTGCACGCGCTCCGGGACCTCGACACCCAACCCCTTCTCGATGCACATGCACAGCGCATGGCGGTTCTGCGAAGCCCCGAGGTAATCGAGACGGTCCGTCAGGGCCAGTGTCTGCGGATAGGTCAGCTCCTCGCACATCTTCTCGATGCCGCGGTGGATGTAGCCGCAGTGGGCATCCAGCTTGCGGATGATCTCACCCTCGAGCGAAACGCGGAAACGCAGCACACCGTGGGTGGCAGGGTGTTGGGGACCGATGTTGATGACATACTCCCCCTCGTCGAAGAGAACGTTGCGCTGGCGGATGATGCTGCCGTCGGGCATCAGCTCGTAGGAGGCCGTGCTGTCCTTCGAGACCTCGTTGCTCATGCGCAGCGGGTTGAGCGACGGATCGTAGTCCTTGCGCAGGGGGTACCCCACCCAGTCGTCGCGCAGATAGAGACGCCGCATGTCGGGGTGGTTCAGGAAGCGGATGCCGAAATAGTCATACGCCTCACGCTCGTTGAGTTCGGCCGCCTTCCAGAGGTCGCAGACCGAAGGCAGCACCGGATTTTCACGATCCGCCGTGAGCGTCCGCAGAACGACATTCTCACCCGTGGCCGTCGCCTCCAGGTGGTAGACCACGCCGAAGCCCTCCTCACCCCAGTCCATGCCGGTGAGGCTGCGCAGGAAATCGAAGCCCTCGCGATGGAGACGCTTGGCCAGGTCGTGGAACCGCTCGGAGGGCACGGTGAACATTCCGTCGCCGTTCTCCGTCCACACGGCCGCGGGTTCCCACGCCGTGATTTTATCTTTCAGATTACTGTTCATGTTTCGAATCTCCAACTTCAACGTTCAGTTCGTTCTTTTCGGCCGTCAGGTCGCGGCGCATGAGCTCCTCATACTCCTTCTGGCTGATCTGACGGTTCACGTCTCCGAAAAAGCGCTGCACCTTGACCTTGCGCTGCAACTGCATCAATCCGTAGAGCATCGCCTCGGGACGCGGCGGACAACCCGGGATGTAGACATCCACCGGCAGGATCTTGTCCACACCGTTGACCACGTGGTACGACTTCTTGAACGGACCGCCGCTGATGGCACAGCCGCCCGTGGCAATGACATATTTCGGATCGGCCATCTGGTCGTAGAGGCGTTTGAGAACCGGGGCCATCTTGTGGGTGATCGTACCGGCTACCATGATGAAGTCGGCCTGACGCGGGGAGGCCCGGGCCACTTCAAACCCGAAGCGGGCAAAATCGTAGCGCGCGGCGCCCACGGCCATGAACTCGATACCGCAGCAGCTCGTGGCGAAGGTCAGCGGCCAGAGGCTGTTGCTGCGGCCCCACTCGATCACCTCGTCCAGACAGCCCACCACGACGTTCGTACCGTTTTCGCGCAATTCGCGGATCATCGATTCGATGTACTCGTTGTCGTTGAAGTCTTCGTACTTCATCGACTTGATGCAGGGTTTCTTTACTTCCATTCCAAGGCTCCTTTCCGCCAGGCATAGGCCAGGCCCAAAATCAATACGACCAGGAAGAACAGGATACTCACCAGCCCGTAGGTTCCGAGATCCTGCACCACGACGGCCCACGAGAAGAGGAAGACCGTCTCGACGTCGAACATCAGGAAGAGGATGGCAAAGAGGTAGTAGCCCACCTTGAACTGCATCCACGAACGTCCGCGCGTCGGAATACCGCACTCGTAGGCCTCGCCCTTCTGGGGGTTGTACGAGCGCGGCGAGATGGCGCGGGCAATGCCCAACGCAACTGCAACCAGCGCAATGGCCGTAAGAATGACGACCACCAATAGCGTGAAATACATATATCTATTTTTAATTTATGGATTCGACGGTTGCCGCGATCCGGGGTTTCGACATCCGCCGGATCGGAACAGGTTCGGAAGACGCGCCGCAAGCCCGGCCGCAGAGAGACCGCAAACAGCAACGGCACGGAACTCCCGGGAGCTGTCAAATCAGGATACGTTCAAGCGAAAAGACGTAGCGATCCACCGCATCTCCGGAAGAGACGTCCTCCCGGAGGTTCGAGGCGATACGGATACCGAAAGCGCTCTCCACGGCACTGCGCACCGCAGCACGTTGTCGTACGACGGCTTTGTGGACCAAACATGTAACCGGAGTTTCCGCCATGAAATCGCCGGTATGGATCCAGACGGAGAGTTGATTGCGAACGACCTCGGAGGTTTCGGACTCCGCAGAGGGGATCAGAAAGGATTGCACCTCGCGGGACTCTTCCTGAAAAGAGACACCTTCCAGACTCCCCGTCAGCACGAAGAGCAACAGAATCAGCAAGTATTGAATTCTCTCCACCATCGGATCAGCGGCATTTCGCGCTGCGAAGATACGCTCTTTCGCGCAGAAAACACAATTCCCGAAGCAAAAAAATTTTAAAAAGTCGTTTTTTCGCCACAGAAACGGTGTTGATCCGAACAAAAAAAGGACTTTTGGGTTGACAACTGTAAAAAAGATCCGATTTTTCACCCATCTATGCAAAAAGAATCGTATCTTTGGATAAACTGTAAACAAACTACATCCAACTCAAAACCTTACGTCTTATGAAGAAACTGTTTCTCTGTTTCGCATTGGTCGGCATGACCTCCGCACTGAGCGCCCAGGAGGGCGGTGACATGCTTGTTTCGGGATCTTTGTCCTGGAACGCCTCCAGCACGAAGGCTACCGCAGCCTCGACCACCACAACCCTGAAGACCGGCAGCAGCTTCGAGATTCTGCCCCAGTTCCACTACTTCGTGATCGACAAGCTTTCGGTCGGCGGCGCCATCGGATACTCCTTCACCAAGGATCCGAACAACACCTCCGTCAACGGCGATCAGCTCTTCAACAAGAGCGGACTCTTCATCATCCGCCCGATGGCCAGCTACTACATCTCGCTGGGTGAGAAGTTCTACTACGTTCCCCGCTTCTACGTCGGCGTGGGATTCGGCAAGAACAAGTCGGAGATCAGCGACACGGAGGTTACGGAGACGAATGTGACGATGTTCCAGGTGGGACTCAACCTGCTCAACTTCGAGTTCCGGCCGGCCGACCACATCGGCATCATGTTCAATGCCGGCAGTCTGGGCTACCGTACCAACATCGCCAAAGAGGGCGACGACAAGGTCTCGGATCGGAACTTCTCGCTCGGCCTGAATCTCGGCGCAACGATCGGATTCAACTATTACTTCTGATTCCGGCTCCATACGGAGAAGACAGAACACCCTCGTCGGAAATGACGAGGGTGTTTTGTCAGAAAGCGATGAAGCGTAGAGAGCGGGGGCCTATTGCCGCAACGCATACCGCCGGCTCACTTCGCCCCAGTCGATGACGTTCCAGAGTGCCGCTACGGCATCGGCCCGCCGGTTGCGGTAATCGATGTAATAGGCATGCTCCCAGACATCGATCCCCAGGAGCGGAATCAATCCCCGCCGGATCGGATTCCCGGCATTCGATTCGCTGAGGATCGACAGATGCCCGTCGCGGTCGGAGGCGAGCCACACCCATCCCGAACCGAAAAGTCCGGCGGCAGCCCGGTTCATCTGCGTCTGAAGAGCCTCCAGGGATCCGAAATCCCGGTCAATGGCCTCAACAAGCGCCGCCGACGGATCCCGGCGGGGATGCGGAGAGAGCTGTTCGAAAAAGAGTTCATGGTTCCAGGCCTGGGCCGCATTGTTGTAGAGCGGGCCGTCGGCCGAGAGAATGATGTCCTCGATGGGTTGCCCGGACAGGGGCGAATCGAGGAGCAGTTCGTTGAGTTTGGAGACATATCCTGCGTAATGCTTGTCATGGTGGTAACGCATCGTCTCCTCCGAAAGATAGGGAGCAAGGGCTCCGTAATCGTAGGGCAGCGCCTGTACGGCAAAGGCTGCTCCCGACAAGGTATCGGTCGTTGTCGTCATCGTAAAAAAAGTGGTAAGAATCAAGAACAGAATCATCGTGTTTCGTTTTTCGGGACCGCGGCCCGGAATCTTTCCCGGCAAATAGAGTGCCCGAGATGCTCCGGATCCCGATTTTTTTGCTTTATTTTGGACAATGGCTGATCGCGCGACCCCAACCGATCTCCTTACGGCACTCCCGGATGATCCGCATGCCGGGCTATCACCCGGAGCGCGAATCTTCGGCCGTCGGCTCCGTTCCGTCGAACTTACCAAAAACAGATAACCCGACATGAAAAAACTTCTTTTGACACTGGCCGTTCTGGGTACGGCCTTCAGCCTGCAGGCAAAAATCGTCCTGCCGGCACCTTTCGGCGACAACATGGTGCTTCAACAACAGTCCGAGGCCCGTTTCTGGGGCACCGCAACTCCCGGAAAAAAGGTGACGATCCATCCGTCGTGGAGCTCACGCCCCGTCACGACAACCGCCGACGGGGACGGACGCTGGCAGGCGGCCGTTCCGACCCCGGAGGCCGGAGGCCCCTATACGATCGAACTGAGCGACGGTGAACGGCTGACACTTCGCGAAGTGTTGATCGGCGAGGTGTGGCTCTGCTCCGGACAATCCAACATGGAGATGCCGATGCGGGGCTTCAACAACCAGCCCGTTACGGGTTGTACGGAGGTGATCGTCGGAGCCAAGGCCTCAACCCCGATCCGGATCTGCACGGTAAAACGTGCCACGGCACGCACACCCCAGGAGACATGCTCGGCCCAATGGCTGCAGAATACTCCCGAGGCCGTAGCCGGAACCAGCGCCACGGCCTACTATTTCGCCCGCAATCTCCAACAGGCTCTCGAGGTCCCCGTGGGGATCATCATTACCTGCTGGGGCGGCACGGCCGTCGAAGCGTGGATGGATCGGCCGACCCTCTCGGCATTCCGGGAGTTCGACCTCTCGTTCCTCGACGGGACCGACCCGATCGAACGCCCTCAGAGCCGTCCCTGCATGCTCTACAACGCGATGATCGCACCGCTCGTGCCCTACACGATTCGGGGATTTCTCTGGTACCAGGGAGAGGCAAACCGGCTGAAACCGACCCAATATCAACAATTGATGCCGGCCTTCGTCCGGATGCTTCGCGAACGCTGGGGACAGGGCGAACTGCCGTTCTACTACGTCCAGATCGCTCCTTACAGCTACGGAAATTCCGATCTTACGGGAGGTTCGGCCCTGTTGCGCGAGGCACAGATGCACAATCTGAAGGAGATACCCGCAAGCGGCATGGCCGTCACGATGGATATCGGCAGCGAGAACTGCATCCATCCGGACCAAAAGGCGCAGGTAGGACAGCGTCTGGCCTGGCTGGCGCTGGTCAACGACTACGGCATGAAGGGCTTCGAGCCCAATGCCCCGATCTATGAATCGATGAGCGTCGAGGGAAACCGGGCGTTTCTGACCTTCCGTACCGGCAACAGTACGCTGGCTCCTCGAAGCCGAGAATTCACAGGATTCGAGATTGCCGGAGCCGACCGGATCTTCCATCCCGCCCAGGCGAAGATCGACAGCCGGAAAAATCGGCTGATCGTCTTCAGCGACGAGGTTCAGAAGCCGGTGGCCGTACGGTATGCCTTCCGCAACTATGCCGAGGCCTCGCTCTTCAACACGTTCGGGATTCCCGCCCCGTCGTTCCGGACCGACGACTGGGAGTTACCCGTCAAATAGACACGGATTCTCCGCAGGAACCGCTGCGGATCTCCGAGAAAACCCCTGCCCCGGAATCTCCGAAGCAGGGGTTTTCCCGCATCCGACGGGAAGGGAGAATGACTCCCTTCGGGATTCCGCCTCCGCGGAAGATGAGTCAAAGGAGGGTTTCGAGGATCTGTACGGCATTGAGCGCCGCGCCCTTCTTGATCTGGTCGCTCACGCACCAGAAGGCCAACCCCTTGTCCGAGGTCAGATCCTTGCGGATACGCCCCACATAGACGGGATCCTTTCCGGCGATGAACAACGGCATCGGATAGACCTTATTGGCCGGATCATCCATCAAGACCACCCCTTTGGCCTTCGAAAAGGCCTCGCGGGCCTCCTCGACCGACACCGGGCGTTCGGTTTCCAGCCAAATGCTCTCCGAATGCGCCCGCATGACGGGGACACGTACGCAGGTGGCCGAAACCCGAATATCGGAATGCATGATCTTGCGTGTCTCGTTGAACATCTTCATCTCCTCCTTCGTATAGTCGTTTTCGGTGAAGACGTCGATATGCGGAATGACGTTGTAGGCCAGCTGGAAGGCGAACTTCTCGACCGTCGGCTCCTTGCCGGCGGCCAGTTCGGCATACTGATTGACCAGTTCGGTCATGGCCGAGGCTC
>CALUKK010000021.1 GCA_944321205.1 uncultured Alistipes sp. | reverse complement strand
TCGTGTAGGCAATACTCTTCTTACCATCCAGCATGAGGTTGTTCACGAAACGGGTCACGGCCACGTCTCCGAACTTCGGATCCGGAAGTAGAATTCGCTTTCTTGGCTTAGCTTTTCTCATTGCTATTTACTGTTGTCTAAAGATTGTTTCTCAAGTGAGAGTTTCGGGGTTTACTTGCCTGCCTTGGGCCGTTTGGCTCCATATTTCGAACGACGCTGGCGACGTCCGTCGACACCGGCCGAATCGAGGGCTCCGCGAACCAGGTGATAACGTACACCCGGAAGGTCCTTCACACGTCCGCCGCGAACCAGTACGATGGAGTGCTCCTGCAGGTTGTGGCCTTCGCCCGGAATGTAGGCATTGACCTCCTTGCCGTTGGTCAGACGCACACGAGCCACCTTACGCATAGCCGAGTTAGGCTTCTTGGGGGTCGTGGTGTACACACGCGTGCAGACGCCACGGCGCTGGGGACAAGCGGCCAGTGCCGGAGACTTGGATTTGTCCTCGAGCGACAGACGGCCGTTTCTCACTAACTGTTGAATAGTTGGCATTGTAAAAACTGTCCTTTAATGGTTAAAAAATCTATTTCCATTGTCCAAAATGGACTGCAAAGGTACGCATTTTTTTGGAAATACAATATATAAGACCATCTTTTTTCGGGTTTTTCGCCGTTTTTGCCCCACTATCTATTCTTTTTATTGATGATTTCCTGAAAACTATATACAAACACCTATACACATTCCGATAATCGTCTGTTCATCATCCGCTTAAAAGCGCCGCAGGAAACCCCGCGAACAGGAACGGACATGCAAGGGAAATCCCCGCTCCAGGCCCGCCGCTCTCTCCAAACGCGGCTCTCTCCCGACAACGCCCGTGCAGTCTTGCAGAATAGAAAAGAAAAACCTATATTTGCCAGAAAACGAGACGCTGACAGCAAAAATTTCCCACTAATTTCCCGCTTATGAAAAGATTATTTCTGTTGCTTTCCCTGACCATTCTGGCCGCAGGATGCAACAAAGAGCAGGGGGGGGGTTCCCTTCCCGTGACATTCGAGGACCCGACCTTCGGAGACTATTGCACGAGCCAGTATGACACCAACGGCGACGGCGTACTCACAAACGACGAAGCCGCTTCGGTGAAGACGTTGACGCTCGACGCCAATACGGACAAGACACTCACCGGCATCACCTCCCTGAGCGGAATCGAAAACTTCACCGGACTCGAAAAGCTCTCCTGCACCATGTGCGAATTCACGTCGGTCGATTTGAGCCGCAACACCCGGCTGAAAGATCTGGACCTGATGTACGGAAAACTGACAGCCCTCAATGTGAGCAGCCTTCCCGAGTTGGAGACCCTCAACTGCAACAACAATGCCCTGACGTCGATCGACTTGTCCCACAATCCGAAACTGCGGTATCTTTTCGTGCAGGGCAACCGGCTCACGGCCCTCGACGTAAGCCACAACCCGGAACTCGAATTCCTTTACATCAACATGATGCCGAACTTCACCAACCAGATCGAGACTCTCGACGTGACGAAGAATCCGAAACTTACACAACTCTACGCCATCGAGATGAACTCGCTGAAGGAGTTGCGCATGTTACAGGCACACAAGGATGCCAATATCCTGATGTCGGTTCCCGCAACGACCCGAATCATTTACGAATAGTCCGAATCCCGGTCTGACACACCTACGACCAACCCGCGACGCAGCCATCCGGCTGCGTCTTTTTTTCTGCTGGCGGATGCCGCCCGCCCTTCGCCCGGCATCCGCAACAGCCGGAGAGGAGTGGCCGGCACGGACTTTGCTCCTTTCGGAATGGCTGCGGAACCGCCGCGGCCATTCCGAAACACAAACCGTAAAAACATCATGAAACAGACCATGCTCACACTCTTCGTGCCGCTGCTGGCGGCCCTGTGCTGGAACACTTCGTGCGGTTCGGACGACTCCTCCGACACCTCCGGCCCCACCCCTGTGCCGCCGACTCCGCAACCCTCCTCCTACGACATCTATACGGCCGGCTACAAAACCGTCGAATCAAAGGCCGTGGCCACGGTCTGGAAGAACGGTACGGAGCTGTATGCGCTCTCCGACGGCACGTCAAACGCCTGGGCATACGGACTCTGCATCGACAACGGGACGCTCTACATCGCCGGCTACGAAGAGCAGACGGACGGCCATATCGTCGCGGTGCTCTGGGAGAACGATGCATTGAAATACACCCTCGGTACAACCGGCAGCAACTCCTATGCCTACTCCGTTGCCGTATCGGGCAGCGACATCTATGCCGCCGGCAGTGCCACGGTCAACGGAGCATTGACCGCCACCCTCTGGCAGAACGGCAACGTGCTCTATAACTATTCGGTCTCTCCGGCGAACTCCCAGGCACGGACCCTGCTGCTCTCGGGTACGGATCTGTATGTCGCCGGGGATCTGCAGACGGGCAGCACGCAGCAGGTGGCCCAGATCTGGAAGAATGCCGACGCCTATCAGACGCTCACCGACGGCACGACTCCGGGCGACATTCGCGAGCTCTTTCTCGCGGACGACACGCTCTACGCCGCCGGATCGTCGGGTGAAACGGCTACCGTCTGGAGCAATGACAAACTACTCTACTCGCTGACCGACGGCAGTTCATCGGCCGAAGCCATGTCGCTGTGGATGACCGACGGAACCCTCTATACGGCCGGCTATTACACCGCAACGAACTCCGAGGAGCAAGGTGTTGTCTGGCAGAACGGCACCCAGCTCTACACGCTGTCGAACGGTACGGCCGCCGGCAGCATACCCTATGCAATCGCAGCGTGGGGCGAGGATGTGTTCACCGCAGGGACACGCTTCGGGAGCGGTCGCCACGCCACGGTCTGGAAAGGCAGCGAGATCCTCTATGAACTGGGGCGCGGCGAGGCCTATGCGATGTACGTCGTGCCGAGCTACGACGACTCGACCGGCGAATAGCTTCCGCAAAGTGTTTTGCCCTCCGTCCTCCGAAGGGCGACGCTCCACGTCCCGGCTCCGGCGGCCGGATGCCGGTGCACGACGACACGGCCTTTCGGGGTCGTGCCGTGTCTTTATGCGCCATCAAAGCCGTTGCAGGCTTCCCTTCGCCGCAAAGAATCTCCGAAAAGGGTTCAATCTGAAAAACTTTTCGTATTTTTGTCCGAAAAATCGAAAACAAACGGACACAAGATATGGAATACAATTTCAAGGAGATCGAGCCGAAATGGCAACAGCGCTGGCGTGAACGGAAAACCTACAAGGTGGAGACGGATCCTTCGCGTCCGAAATTCTACGTCCTGGACATGTTCCCCTACCCCTCGGGAGCCGGTCTGCATGTCGGGCACCCGCTGGGCTACATCGCCTCGGACATCTACTCGCGCTACAAACGGCTGAAGGGCTTCAACGTCCTGCACCCGATGGGTTACGACGCCTTCGGCCTGCCCGCCGAGCAGTACGCCATCCAGACGGGCCAGCACCCCGCCGTAACCACCGAACAGAACATCGCCCGTTACCGCGAACAGCTGGACAAGATCGGCTTCTCGTTCGATTGGGACCGCGAGGTGCGCACGTGCGATCCCTCCTACTACAAGTGGACGCAATGGGCCTTTCTGGAGATGTTCTCCCACTACTACGACAACCGCCGGCAGCAGGCCCGTCCGATCGAAGAGCTCAAGGCGGCCTTCGCCAACTCCGGAACCGAGGGCCTCGATGTCGCCTGCACCCAGGAGCTGCACTTCACGGCCGACGAATGGAACTCGTGGGACGAAAAACATCGCGAACAGGTGTTGCAGAACTACCGTCTGGCCTTCCGGGCCGACACGATGGTCAACTGGTGTCCGAAACTCGGGACGGTCCTGGCCAACGACGAAGTGCACGACGGGCTGTCGGTGCGCGGCGGCTATCCCGTCGAGCAGAAGCGCATGAAGCAGTGGCTGCTGCGCGTGACGGCCTACGCCCAACGGATGCTCAACGGGCTGGACAAGCTCCAGTGGAGCGACTCGCTCAAGGAGATCCAGCGCAACTGGATCGGCCGCTCGGAGGGTGCCCAGGTATTCTTCGACATCCAGGGTTCCGAGAAAAAACTGGAGATCTTCACGACCCGTCCCGACACGATCTTCGGCGTGACGTTCATGGTCATCGCCCCCGAGCACGAATGGGTCGGAGAGTTGACCACCGAGGAAAACCGCGCCGCCGTCGAGGCCTATCTCGCCGAGACGAAGAAGCGTTCGGAGCGTGACCGCATCGCCGACACGAAACGCGTGAGCGGCGTGGCGACGGGCTCCTGCGCCATCAACCCCTTCACGGGACGTGCCATTCCGATCTATGTCTCGGACTACGTGCTGGCCGGATACGGCACCGGGGCCATCATGGCCGTTCCGGCCCACGACTCGCGCGACTGGGCCTTTGCCCGTCACTTCGGGCTGGAGATCATCCCCGTGGTCGAGGGCGGCGACGTCGAGAAGGAGTCCTATGACGCCAAATCGGGCAAGTTGATCAACTCGGACTTCCTCAACGGCATGGACGTCAAGGAGGCCATCCAGGTGATGTTCCGCGAGGTCGAGCGCCGCGGTCTGGGCAAAAAACGGGTCAACTACCGGCTGCGTGACGCCATCTTCTCGCGCCAGCGCTACTGGGGCGAGCCCTTCCCGATCTACTACAAGGACAACACGGCCTATCCGCTGCCGATGGACAAGCTCCCCCTGGAGTTGCCGCCGATCGAGAACTTCGGCCCCACGGAGCAGGGAGAACCGCCGCTGACCCGCGTCAAGGGGTGGCAGACCCCCGAGGGCTACCCCTACGAACTCTCGACCATGCCGGGATTCGCCGGTTCGTCGGCCTACTACCTGCGCTACATGGATCCCCACAACGACCGGGCGCTCGTCAGCCGGGAGGCCGACGAATACTGGCGCAATGTCGACCTCTACGTCGGCGGCATCGAGCACGCCACGGGGCACCTGATGTACTCGCGCTTCTGGAACATGTTCCTCTATGATCTGGGCTGCGTCTGCGAGGAGGAGCCCTTCAAGAAACTCGTCAACCAGGGCATGATCCAGGGCCGTTCGAACTTCGTCTACCGCGTCGTGGGGACCAACAAGTTCGTTTCGCTCGGACTGCGTGACCAGTATGAGACGCAGGAGATTCATGTCGACGTGAACATCGTCCGCAACGACGTGCTCGATCTCGATGCATTCCGGGCCTGGCGTCCGGAATTCCACGATGCGGAGTTCATCCTCGAGGATGGAAAGTACATCTGCGGCTGGGCCATCGAGAAGATGTCGAAGTCGATGTACAATGTCGTCAACCCCGACTACATCGTCGACACCTACGGCGCCGACACGCTGCGCATGTACGAGATGTTCCTCGGACCGCTCGAGCAGTCGAAACCCTGGGACACGAACGGCATCGACGGCGTACACAAGTTCCTGCGCCGCTTCTGGCGGCTCTTCTATAACCGCGACGGCCTTTGCGTGACGGACGAGCAGCCGACCGAAAAGGAGCTGCGCACGCTGCACAAGACGATCAAGAAGGTGAGCGAAGATATCGAAAACTTCTCATTCAACACCTCGGTGGCCGCCTTCATGATCTGCCTCAACGAACTGGGCGACTGCTCGAAGCGGGCGATTCTCGAACCGCTGGTGGTGCTGATCACCCCCTTCGCCCCGCACATCGCCGAGGAACTCTGGGAGGCTCTCGGAAAGAGCGGCTCGGTATGCGACGCGCACTACCCGACCTACGACGAGAAGTACCTCGTGCAGAGCTCGTTCGAATACCCGGTATCGGTCAACGGCAAACTGCGCTTCAAGAAGGAGTATGCCACCTCGATGACTCCGTCCGAGATTCAGGCCGATGTCGTCACGGCGCCCGAGGCCCAGAAGTGGATCGAGGGCAAGACGCCGAAGAAGGTGATCGTCGTCCCGAGCAAGATCATCAACATCGTGATCTGAATCACCGGCCGGAAGCGCTTCGGCTCCGCAGAAGTCCCGGCCCGGCATGTATCCCGGACTCACAAGCATCGCGACCCGATCCCGCATGTGACTCGACCCGCAATGACCCGGTCCCGCATGTGTCTCACCTCACAAGCATCGCGACCCCGCAAGTGGCCCGCCTTGCCTGTGTCCCGGAACTGTTGCCGCCCGCAGGAGATCCTGCTCCAAGAGGCCGTGAATTCCAGGAAACAGCATAACGTTACGAACCAACAAACCCGAACCTTATGAACCGAATCATCTCGTTTACCCTGTCATTTTTGCTTATGACAACCTCGTTATCGGCACAGGACTATGGCCAAAGCGCCACGGTCCGTATCTGGGACAACGCCTCGGCTCCCCACAGCAACGCAATCACCACGCCCGAAGAGGAGTCGGAACCCTATCGGCTGGGCAACGTTTCGACGGCCGAACTCTACCTCTATCCGGCCGACACCGCCCGCCATGCCCCGACGGGTCTGAGCGTTGTGATTTGCCCGGGAGGCGGCTACGCCCGGCTGGCCATCGATCACGAAGGTTTCCAGATGGCGCAGTGGCTCGCCGCAAACGGCATCTCGGCCGCCGTGCTCAAGTACCGCATGCCCAACGGCCATCCGGAGGTTCCGCTCGAGGATGCCGAACAGGCCCTGCGACTGCTGCGGGGCGACGTTCCGGGGGCTGGAATCTGCCACGGCGAGAGGGTCGGCATCATGGGCTTTTCGGCCGGCGGACACCTGGCGGCCTATGCCTCGACGATGGGCTCCGTACGTCCCGACTTCTCGGTTCTCTTCTATCCGGTCATCACGGCGGACCCCGGGCACCAGGGATCATTCAACAATCTGATAGGCAAGGCCAACCGTACGGCAGAGACCGACGCTCGCTATTCGCTCGAGAACCGCGTGTCGGCACAGACGCCTCCGGCCCTGCTGCTGCTCTCCGACGACGACAAGACCGTTCCTCCGGTCAGCAGCACCCGCTACTACAACGCCCTGAAGGAGCAGGGGATCCGGGCCTCGATGCACATCTACCCGACAGGCGGTCACGGATGGGGTTTTCACGACAACTTCCGCTACAAGGCCGACTGGCAAAAGGCTCTGCTCGACTGGCTGAAGACCTTCGAAAAGTAGCCGGCACCGTTTAAACACGCACGGCGGGCGTCTCTCGGAAGGAGGGGTGTCCGCCGTGTGATTTTCAGCGGGGGCCTTGTCGTTTCCCGATTATTCCGTATCTTTGTCACCAAATTACAAACATCCATGGCAGACAACACCATATTGACCCGCCTCGACGGGCTGAAGCTCAAGTACGAGGAGATCGGGCAGAAACTCACAGACCCCGAGGTGATCGCCGATGTCAAGCAGTTCGTGCAGCTCAACAAGGAGTACAAGGAGCTCGAACCCATCATCGAGACCTCGGAACGCTACCGCACGGCCCTGGCCAACCTCACCGAGGCCAAGGATACCTACGCCAACGACAAGGACGAGGAGATGCGCGAAATGGCCCGGGAGATGATCGCGGAGCTCGAACCGCAGATCGCCCAGCTCGAGGAGGAGATCAAGCTGCTCCTGATCCCGAAGGATCCCCAGGATTCGAAGAATGCCATCATGGAGATCCGCGGAGGAACGGGCGGCGACGAGGCGGCACTCTTTGCCGGCGACCTGTTGCGCATGTATACCAAGTACATCGAATCGAAGGGCTGGAAATACGAAATCACCTCCTTTTCGGAGGGTGCCGCAGGCGGTTACAAGGAGGTGGTCATGAAGGTCACGGGACAAAATGTCTACGGAACACTCAAATACGAATCGGGCGTACACCGCGTACAGCGTGTCCCGCAGACCGAAACCCAGGGTCGTGTCCACACGTCGGCCGCCTCGGTGGCCGTGCTGCCCGAAGCCGAGGAGTTCGATGTCGAGATCTCGATGAACGACATCCGCAAGGACATCTTCTGCGCCTCGGGTCCTGGCGGACAGTCGGTCAACACCACCTATTCGGCCATCCGCCTGACGCACATCCCGACGGGTATCGTCGTACAGTGCCAGGACCAGAAGTCGCAGCTCAAGAATTTCGACAAGGCCTTCGAGGAGTTGCGCACGCGTGTCTTCAACCTCGAATATTCGAAATACCTCGACGAGATCGCCTCGAAGCGCAAGACAATGGTCTCCACGGGAGACCGTTCGGCCAAGATCCGCACCTACAACTATCCCCAGGGACGAATCACCGACCACCGGATCAACTATACGATCTACAATCTGGCAGCCTTCATGGACGGTGATATCCAGGACTGCATTGACCATCTGATCGTGGCCGAGAACGCCGAGCGCCTGAAGGAGAGCGAACTTTAGAGACAATATCCGGGGGCAGGACGACGTTTTCTGGGAGAAAACCCTATTCCGCATGATGAAACGAACCGTCATAGGACTCCTGTGCGGAGTCTGCATCGCACTTTCGGCCCGTGCCGCGACGCCGAAACCCGCCCCGCTCTACATCGTCAACGGGAAGGTGGTCGAGCAGATCCGCACCATCCCGCCCGAGGAGATCGAACACGTCGAGATGCTGCCGGCCGACGAGGAGACGATCGCCCGCTATGGAGAGCGGGCCATGCATGGAGTCATGCTCATCACGTTGCGATACGACGAACCGGCGAAATTCCCCGCCGACACCACCTTCGGAAGCTATATCGCCCGTCAGGTCCGTTGGGAGGAAGACGAACCGGTAGCACGCGTCGTATTGCGCTACACGATCAATACGGACGGAACCATCCGGATCGACGATACGCTGGAATCGACCGACAACCGGCTCAAACGCCGGGTGCTGAAGGCCGTCGAGGAGTCGCCACGGTGGCAACCGGCCCTCAAAAACGGAAAGGCGATCGAGAGCGAAGGTATCTTGAGCATCCAGCTTCCCGAGGGGCGTCCGATGCCGCGGCGCGTAGAGCTGGTCTACCGTTGACCGGAGAGGGGCCGGACGGAGGCTCCGGACCAAGCAGCGAGTTCGGACTGAATGGGATACAGAACCGGAGACAACATAAACATCGAGGCGACAAGGGCCCGGGGGTCCATGTCGAAACGCGAGCAGAGAGAGAAAAGAACCGCAGAGAGAGAAAAGGGCCGATGGCCCGAACCCGCATTTCAACATCAAACCTCAAAAAAATCGGAGAAACATGAAAACCAACTCCTTCCGGGCATGGATCGTTGCCATCCGCCCCTACAGCCTCGGCAATGCCGTCATCCTGATTCTCGTGGGCTCGGCGCTCGCGTGGACCGACGGATCGTTCCATGCGCTACCGGCGCTGCTGTGCCTCGTCTTCGCCCTGCTGATGCAATGTACGGCCAATCTGGTCAACGACCTCTGGGACTTCCTCAAGGGGGCCGACCAGCCTGACCGGCTGGGTCCCGACCGCGCCTTCGCCAAGGGATTCATCACCCTGCGCGCCATGAAGGCCGGCATCGCCGGCTTCACGCTGGCCTCGGCGGCCGCCGGAATCGGCATCCTTACGTGGGCCCTGCACCACGACATGCTGGCCTGGGGCGGCTGGGAGCTGGTTGCAATCGGGGTGGCCTGTGTCGTCTTCGCCTACTTCTACACCGCAGGACCGTGGCCCCTGGCCTATCACGGGTTGGGTGACGTGGCTGTCATTCTCTTCTTCGGACTCGTGCCCGTGGGCTTCACCTACTACGTGCTGACCGGTGCGTGGACATGGGAGGTCATCGTCACGGCGCTAGCCTGCGGCCTGGTCATTGACACTATGCTGATGATCAACAACTTCCGCGACCGTGAGGAGGATGCCCGCTGCCACAAACGCACGATCGTCGTCGCACTCGGGGCCCGCTTCGGCAGCTGGAGCTACTTCGCACTGGGCGCCGCGGCCGTCATTCTCTGCCTCACGCTGCTGGCCGGAGGCCGCACGTGGGCCGCCCTGTTGCCGCTGGTCTATCTGGTGGGGCACGTGGCCACGTGGCGCAAGATGGTCCGCATCGACCACGGCGACCAACTGAACATCTGCCTCGGAGAGACGGCCCGCAACATCATGCTCTTCGGAGCGCTGCTCACGATCGGAATCCTCCTCGGATGATGCTGAAACGAAACGATGAATGAAATCCAACATATGACCCTGCGCGAGCTTCAGCGCCGTGTCAAGTCGGTACTCGAAGGGCAGTTCGCTCTGCCCCTGTGGGTGAGTGCCGAGATCGCGGATCTGAAGGTCAACTATTCGGGACATTGCTACCTCGAACTGGTCGAAAAGGGAGGGGATAACGGGGTTCCGACAGCCCAGGCCCGCGCCGTCATCTGGCGCTCGCAATATTCCCGAATCTCGGGATACTTCGAGGCCGAAACCGGGCAACGTCTCGCGCCCGGACTGAAGATTCTGGCCAAGGTGCTGGTCTCATACCACGAGTTGTACGGTTTTTCGCTGCAGATTACGGACCTCGACCCGTCGTTCACCCTGGGCGATCTGGAACGGCAGCGCCAGCAGACCATTGCACAATTGCAGCAGGACGGCGTCTGGGAGATGAACCGCGAAGTACCGTTGCCTCCCGTCATACAGCGCATCGCCGTTGTATCAAGCGCCCAAGCCGCCGGGTACCAGGATTTCCGCAAAGAGCTCGAAAAGAGTCCCTACCGCTTCGAGGTGGAACTCTTCGACGCCTTCATGCAGGGCGAAGCCGCCGAAGAGTCAATCATCGAAGCGTTGTGCCGCGTGGCCGATCGTCTGGAGGAGTTCGATGTCGTGGTGATGATCCGCGGCGGTGGATCACGCAGCGACCTGAACTGTTTCAATGCCTATCGGCTCTGTTCGCATGTGGCACAGTTTCCCCTGCCGGTGGTGACGGGCATCGGTCACGACAAGGATACGAGCGTCGCCGACATGGTGGCCCACACCTCGCTGAAAACCCCGACGGCCGTCGCCGGATGGCTTGTCGAACGGATGGCAGGGATCGAGGGCTGGCTTGACAATGCCGCCCTGCAGCTGCACGACGGCGTGCTGCGGCTGACCCGCGCACAGCAGCTGCGGCTCGAGGAGATGGCGGGCGATCTGCGCCACCTGCCGGCGGGACTCATCCGCCAGCGTCGGCTGGAGCTGGAGAGCCGCAGCGAGGCCTTCCGACAGGCCGTCGGGGCCTTTCTCCGACAGGAGCAGCAGCGCATGACCACCGCTGCAGAATTGGTCGAAAGTCGTTCGCCGAGACACATTCTTCGCATGGGATTTGCCGTAGTGAGAAGCCGCGGAGAGGCGATCCGCTCGGTCGGGCAGGTGACGGCCGGAGAGCGGCTGGAGGTCGAGGTGGCGGACGGACGGTTCCCGGTCGAGGCAGCCGGAAAATAGCCGGAGAAGGCGACAGGAAGGAGGGGGGGGGTAACAGAAATGGAGGCCAGACGGCAGGCGACAGGAAAAGAGAAACCCGGCAGGCGGCCCCAGGGAATGACGTCCGGAAGGCGGCAGCGAAAGGTGCCCGACAGACGGTCGCAGGGAACGACGCCCGGAAGGCGGCAGCGAAAGGCGCCCGACAGACGGTCGCAGGGAACGGCTCTCGGAAGGCGGCCGCTCAAACAAACCAAACGACACTAAACACAGACGCCGGAGATCCGGCACCAACGATATGGCAAAGAAACAACAAGAGGAACCCAGCTACACGGAGGCTCTGGCCGAGATCGAACGCATCCTCGGCCGCTTCCGCAGCGAAGAGATGGATGTCGACAGTCTGGCCGCCGAGGTGAAACGAGCCTCGGAACTGATCGCCCTCTGCAAGGCCCGCCTGCTCAAGGCCGAAGAGGAGGTGAACAAAATCCTCGAGGCATGAAACGGCTGATCCGCTGGTCGCTGAACCACATTCCACGACCCGTGTTGCAACGCGTGGCTTCGTGGGCCGTACCCGTGATGGGGTTATTCTACCGCGGACGAGGCGTGGAGTGTCCGCTGTGCGGGTCGAAATACCGTCGTTTCCTCCCCTACGGCTCCGTCACCTCGCGCCCGAACGCCCTCTGCCCGCGGTGTCTCTCGCTGGAGCGTCACCGTCTGCTGTGGCTCTATCTGACGCGCGAGACCGATCTGCTGACCGCCTTCCCGCGCACGCTGCATATCGCCCCCGAGGTCTGCATCATGCGCCATCTGAAGCCCCACTTCGCCGGACACCCGGGACAGTATGTAACGGCCGACCTCGAAAGCCCGCTGGCCGACCTGCATTTCGACGTACAGCAGATCCCGCTGGCCGACAATTCGGTGGAGGTCATCCTCTGCAACCACATTCTGGAGCATGTGGCCGACGACCGCAAGGCGCTGCGCGAACTGCACCGCATTCTGAAACCCGGAGGTTGGGGAATCCTTCTCTCGCCCGTCGACCGCGACTATGAACAGACCTTCGAGGACGACTCGATCACCGATCCCGACGAGCGCACGCGCATCTTCGGACAGTACGACCATCGGCGCATCTACGGTCAGGACTACGTCGAGCGGCTGCGCGAGGCGGGATTCGAGGCCGCCGATATCGACTACGCCGCCTCACTCTCCGACGAGGAGCGACAGCGTTACGCGCTTCCCGAAGACCACATCTACGTGGTCTACAAGCACTGACCCGGGGCCCGAGTGAGCGGGAGGCCGGCCTGAAGAGGAGAGAAAGAGGAACAGAAAAAGAGCGAAGAGCAGAGAAAGGGTGGGAAAAGAGCAAGACCCTGAGAGAGAGGGAAAGCCCGCCGAGAAAAGAAGATGCCTCTGAGAAAGAAGTATGCCCAAAAGGAGGTAAAATACGGGATAAAGACAAAAAAGGAAGACGGGATCTCCTGCACAAAGCCTTCGGACGAACAGTCCCGGAGGCTTTTTCAGCATCCGGAGGCTTTTCCAGAAGACTTTTTCATCAGAGGTGAATTCGTCACAAAGCGCAAAGCCCGTCGGGATCCATAACCGGAACAAGCGTCAGTAGAGGTAGAAGACGATGCCGATGAAGTGGCAGACCACCGCCAGATTGATCAACAGGTGCCAGACCATGTGGTGGTAACGAAACCCCTTGCGGGCATAGAACCACGCCCCCAGCGTATAGAGTACCCCGCCCGCAGCTATCAACCACAAGAGTTGCGGCGTGGCATGGCGGATGAACATCGGCAGGAAAAAGACGATCGTCCACCCCATCACCAGATAAATCGTCAGACTCACGGCCGGAATCGACCGCCGCGACAACGATTTGTAAAAGACGCCGAAAAGCACCATCATCCATTGCAGAATGGTGATCAGAACCCCTTGCCAGCCCCCGATCACCGACAAGGCAATGGGCGTATAGCTCCCGGCAATGGCCACGTAGATGAAAATGTGATCCAGAATGTGGAAAACCTCCTTGTGCCGCGACTGCGGATTCATCGAATGGTAGAGCGTCGAGGCCAGGAACATCAGAAAAATCGATATCACGAAGACGGAAACCGAGACCGACGCCAACACGCCGTCCGGATCGTGTACATAGGCCCAGACCGCCGCAAAAGGCAGCAGCAAAAGCGTCGCCAACGACATCACCCCGTGTGTCACCGCATTGGCCACCTCCTCACCCGTCGTCGGAAGGTAAATTCCTTTTTTTGATCCCATGACTCAACCAATTGATTCAACGTGTCAAATTTATAATTTTTTTTCATATCTTTGCCAGCAAGGTTATCCGGTTAAGCAAGGTTGAGCAAGATGGACCTCTCACGTTACGAACATCTCCGCACGCTCGTGCGGACGAACTTCTCGGAACAGACTCAGCGTCTGGTCGATGAAGCGCTCGAGTATGCCCAGGGCAAACTCGACGGTCTCGTACGTTATGACGGCTCCCCGCTGATCGGTCATGGCGTTGCCGTTGCCGAGATCGTGATCTCCGAAGTGGGACTCGGCCGGAACTCCACCCTCTCGTCGATCCTCCACGATGTCGTGCGTATCGCCCACAAACAACTCTCCGACGAGGAGTTCCTGGCTCTGACGAACGACATCCGCGAACGTTTCGGAGAGCAGGTCGTCGGGATCACCATGGGCCTGTCGAACATCTCCGAACTCAAGCTCAAGGTCGCCAAGGAGCAGGCCGACAACTTCCGGGATCTGATCGTCAGCTACTCGGAAGATCCCCGCGTGATCCTCATCAAACTGGCCGACCGCCTTGAGGTGATGCGTTCGCTCGAGATCTTCCCCCGCGAAAAGTGGCGCAAGAAGAGCTGGGAGTCGATGAACCTCTATGCACAGATCGCCCACAAACTGGGTCTCTACTCGATCAAGAGCGAACTGGAGGACATCGCCCTGAAATACCTCGAACCGAAGGACTACGAGCATATCGTCACCAAACTCGAGGAGAGTGCCGATGAACGCAAGGCCTTCATTGCCCGCTTCATCGTTCCGATCGAGCAGCGACTCAACCGGCTCGGTATCAAGTACCACATCAAAAGCCGCACCAAGTCGATCTTCTCCATCTGGAACAAGATGCAGAAGCAGCATGTTCCGTTCGAGGGCGTTTACGACATCTTCGCCATCCGCATCATCATCGACTGCCCGCGCGAACAGGAGAAACCCCTCTGCTGGACCGTCTACTCGATCGTCACGGACTTCTATACGCCCAACCCCAACCGCATGCGCGACTGGATCTCGATCCCCAAGTCGAACGGATACGAGTCGCTGCACACGACCGTCTCGGCCGAAGGCCGCTGGGTCGAGGTGCAGATCCGCACCGAACGCATGGACGAGGTGGCCGAACGCGGTATTGCCGCACACTGGCGATACAAGGGGGTCGGACAGGGCGCCCAGACCAGCGAAATGTGGTTGAGCCGTCTGCGCGAGCTGATGGAGGACACCACTCATGCCCTGGCCCAGCGTTTCGATGCCAAACCCGCCTCGGGCGAGATCTTCGTCTTCACACCCAACGGTGACCTGCGCAAACTGCCCGAAGGGGCCACGCTGCTCGACTTCGCCTTCGACATTCACACCTCGCTCGGCTCGACATGCGTCGGCGGAAAGGTCAACAACCGCGCCGTGTCGATCCGCGAGCCGCTGAAAAACGGCGACATCGTCGAGATCCAGACCCAGAAGAACCAGACCCCGAAATCCGACTGGCTCTCGTTCGTCGTCACCTCGAAGGCCCGCAACAAGATCAAGTCCTTCCTGCGCGAGGAGCAGGCCAAACATACGCGCATGGGCCGCGAAGAGCTCGAGCGCAAACTCAAGAACTGGAAACTGCCGATCACGATCGACGAGGCGGTGGCTTACCTGGCCCGACATTTCAAGCTGCGTCTCGGAACGGAGGTTTACGGACTGGTCGCCACCCAGAAGCTCGACTTCGGAACCATCAAGGAGCTGTTGACCCGCCACCTCTCGGGCGAAGCCGAAGAGGAGCGCCGCGCCGCGGCCGCCGAGGTCGAACGCCAGAAGGCCGCCCTGCACGCCGCCCAGGAGAAGACGGCACCCCAGGATGCCCTGGTCATCGACGACGATCTGTCAAAGATCCAGTACAAGCTGGCCAAGTGCTGCAACCCCATCAAGGGAGACGAGATCTTCGGCTTCGTAACGATCAACTCCGGCATCACGATCCACCGCTGCGACTGCCCCAACGCCAAGCGCATGCGCGAAAACTACCCCTATCGGGTGGTCGAGGCCCGCTGGCGACAGTCGGCCGAGGGTGCCTTCCGCGTCTCGATCCGCATCGTCGCCGCCGACACCACCGGCATGGCCAACCACATCACCGAGGTGATCATCCGCGATCTGAAACTCAACATCCGATCGATCAACTTCGCCTCGGCCGGAAACGGCTGTATCGCCGGAACGGTTTCGGTCGAGGTGCCCGGAACGGGCGTCGTCGACACGCTGATCCACCAGATCCTGCGAATAAAGGGCGTACAGAAAGCCTATCGTATCAACTGACCCTCACATAATTACTGAAACCTTTCATTTTTTATCCACTTTACGATAAATGAATAACAAGTCAATCAGCGTCGTATTTGCCGACTCGTCGCATGCGCACTACGCTCCGCGTATCTGCCAGCTGATCTACGAGTCCGCCTTGCAGCGGGGAACGGGAATCGCCAAGCGATCACCCGAATACATCGCAGCAAAAATGACCGGTGGCAAGGCCGTCGTGGCGCTGGACGGTGAAAAACTGGTCGGGTTCAGCTACATCGAGTGCTGGGGCCACGGCGACTTTGTCGCCACCTCGGGACTGATCGTCGACCCCGAGTACCGACACATGGGACTCGCGGAGCAGATCAAACGACGAACCTTCGAGCTGGCCCGACGACGATTCCCGTATGCGAAGTTATTCAGTATCACCACGTCGCTGCCAGTCATGAAACTGAACTCCCGCATGGGATACGTCCCCGTGACCTTCTCCGAACTCACCGAAGACGAAGAGTTCTGGAAGGGTTGCGAAGGGTGCTGCAACTACGACATTCTCCAGCGCAACAACCGCCGGATGTGTCTCTGTACAGGAATGCTCTACGACCCGGCCAAGGAGCCGCCCAAGAAGCAGTCCCGCCTGGCCCCCTATGTCATGTTCGTGAAGAACAAGTTCAAAAAGATCTTTCATCTGAAGTAAAAACAAAAAAATACAACGACCATGGATAAGAAAAAAGTAGTGCTGGCATTCAGCGGAGGTCTCGACACCTCGTTCTGTGCAAAATACCTCTCCGAAGAGAAGGGTTACGACGTCTACACGGCCATCGCCAATACGGGCGGTTTCTCGAAGGAGGAGCTCGCCCGTATCGAAAAACGCGCCATGGAACTCGGCGCCGTGAAACACGTCACTCTCGACATCGAGCAGGAGTATTACGAGAAGAGCATCCGCTACATGGTCTTCGGCAACATCCTCCGAAACGGCACCTATCCCATCTCGGTCAGCTCCGAGCGGATCTTCCAGGCCATCGCCATCATCGAATACGCCAAGCAGATCGGCGCCGATGCCGTAGCCCACGGTTCAACGGGGGCCGGAAACGATCAGGTACGTTTCGACCTGACGTTCCAGATCCTCGCCCCCGGTATCGAAATCATCACCCCGACGCGTGACATGACCCTGACACGCGAATACGAGATCGACTACCTGCGCAAACACGGCATCACGGCCGACTACAAGAAGATGGAATACTCGATCAACAAGGGGCTGTGGGGCACCTCGATCGGCGGCAAGGAGACCCTCCACTCGGAACAGACCCTTCCCGAGGAGGCCTATCCGAGCCAGATCACGGCTCAGGGCGAGGAGCATCTGAAGCTCACCTTCGAGCAGGGTGAACTGGCCGCCGTCAACGGCAAGCCCTATGCCGACAAGGTCGAGGCCATCCGTGCCGTGGAGGCCATCGGTTCGAAGTTCGGAATCGGACGCGACATGCATATCGGCGACACGATCATCGGCATCAAGGGCCGCGTCGGTTTCGAGGCCGCCGCGCCGATGCTGATCATCGCCGCACACAAGATGCTCGAAAAGCACACGCTCACCAAGTGGCAGATCTACTGGAAGGATCAGGTGGCCACGTGGTACGACATGTTCCTCCATGAGGCACAGTATCTGGAGCCCGTCATGCGCGACATCGAGGCGATGCTCGTCTCCTCGCAGCGCAACGTCACGGGTACCGTCGAGCTGATCCTCCGCCCGAGAAACTATACGCTCGTGGGTGTCGACTCGACCTACGATCTGATGAAGACCGACTTCGGCGAATACGGCGAGGTCAACAAGGCCTGGACGGCCGACGACGTGAAGGGCTTCACGAAGATCCTCGGCAATCCGATCAAGATCTACTACAACGTCCAGAAACGCAACGAAAAGGCGAAGAAATGATCCGCGTCGGAATCATCGGAGGCGCCGGCTACACGGCCGGTGAGCTGATCCGCCTGCTGGTCAACCATCCGCAGGCGGAGATCCGCTTCGTCCACAGCTCCTCGAACGCCGGAAACCTCCTTACGGAGGTCCACGGCGGACTGGAGGGTGACACGGCGATGCGTTTCTGCGCGGAGTACGACCTGCAGGAGGTCGACGTGGTCTTTCTCTGCTCGGCCCACGGTCAGAGCCGCCTCTGGCTCGCGGAGCAGAAGCTCCCCGAGGGGCTGCGGATCATTGACCTGGCGCAGGACTTCCGCGACGAATCGGAAGGCTTCGTCTACGGGTTGCCGGAGATGAACCGCGAGCGGATCCGTCAGGCTCGCCGCGTGGCCAATCCGGGCTGCTTCGCCACGGCCATCCAGCTGGCGCTGCTGCCGCTGGCCGCCCGTGGGCTGCTCACGGACGAGGTGCACGTTACGGCCGTCACCGGGTCGACCGGCGCCGGGGTCAAACCCTCGGCCACGACCCACTTCAGCTGGCGAGCCTCGAACCTCTCGGTCTACAAGGCCTTCACGCACCAGCATCTGAAGGAGATCGGCCGCAATCTGCGACTGCTCGACCCCGCGTTCGGAAGCGAGATCAACTTCGTGCCGATGCGTGGCGACTTCACGCGCGGCATTCTGGCCAGCGTCTACACCACCTGTCCGCTCGAGGAGAGCGATGCCCGGCATCTCTACGCCGACTACTACGAAACAGCCGCCTTCACCCACGCCGTGGAGCATGATGTCGACCTCAAACAGGTCGTCAATACCAACAAGGCGTTGGTTCGGGTGGCCCGCTACGGTTCGAAACTGCACATCGTCTCGGTGATCGACAACCTGCTGAAGGGGGCCTCGGGACAGGCCGTGCAGAACATGAACCTGATGTTCGGGCTCGACGAACTCGAAGGGTTGCGGCTGAAGGCCAGCGCCTTTTAATCGGGGGGGGTCAAGGAGGCCAGGCAGAAACGCGGATCCGAAGACGACAAAGGAGGCAACCGGAGCGGCGGCCGAACAGAGCCGGATCCGGACTCGACGAAGGCTACGCCGAGCAGCCGCCGGAACCGGACACAACGGAGGCCAACACCGGGGCCCGAATGACGGGAGCAATCCGGTTTGGACGAAGCCGGGGCCAGCACCCGGGCCCGAATGACGGGAGCAATCCGGTTTGGATGAAGCCGGGGCCAGCACCGGGATCCGGACGACGAAAGCGATCCGGCTCGGATGATGCCAGGGCCAGCACCGGGGTCCGAACGACGAAAGCGATCCGACTCGGATGATGCCAGTGCCGGGACCAACGGCCGAACAACCGCGGAGATTCCCGAAAAAGAATTCTTGCGCGAGGGATTCTGCACCCCGAAAACGGTTTACATAAAACAGATCTTGTCATCATGGAACTATTCAACGTATATTCACTCTATCCGATCGAACCCGTACGGGGCAAAGGATGTTTCGTCTATGACGAAGCCGGGACCGAATACCTCGACCTCTACGGCGGACATGCCGTCATCTCGATCGGCCACGCACAGCCCGACTATGTAAAGGCGGTTTCGGAGCAGGTCGGGAAACTCGGATTCTACTCCAACTCGGTCATGAACTCCCTGCAGGTCGAACTGGCACACCGCCTCGGCCGCGTGTCGGGATATGACGACTATCGGCTCTTCCTCTGCAACTCGGGAGCCGAAGCCAACGAAAACGCCCTGAAACTTGCCTCGTTCCACACGGGACGCAGCAAGGTCCTGGCCATCGATCGGGCCTTCCACGGCCGCACGTCGGGAGCTGTCGCCGTGACGGACAACCCCGCCATTTCGTCCCCGTTCAACCGTACGCCCAACGTCGAGTTCACCCCGCTGAACGACCTCGAGGCGGCCCGCACGAAGCTTGCGACACGCGAATTTGCCGCCGTGATCGTCGAGGGGATCCAGGGTGTTTCGGGCATTCACTGCCCGACGGACGACTTCCTGCGCGGTCTGCGCGAAGCGGCCACCGAGACCGGCACACAACTCATTCTCGATGAGATCCAGTCGGGATACGGACGCACGGGGCGCTTCTTCGCCCACCAGCAGGCCGGCATCCGCCCCGATCTGATCACCACGGCCAAGGGTATGGCCAACGGTTTCCCGATCGGCGGCGTACTGATCGCCCCCCACTTCGAAGCCCGTCCCGGCATGTTGGGAACCACCTTCGGAGGCAACCACCTGGCCTGCGCCGCGGCCATCGCCGTGCTGAAGGTCATCGAACGCGACGGTCTGGTCGAGAATGCCACCGCGGTGGGACAACACCTGCTCGACGAACTCCACGCCATGCCCGAGTTGAAGGAGGTCCGCGGCCGTGGATTGATGATCGGCATCGAGATCGACGGTTCAGGGTCGGAGCTCCGCAAACGGCTGCTCTTCGAGAAACACATCTTCACGGGAGGAGCCGGAGCCTCGGTTGTCCGGCTGCTGCCGGCCCTGTGCCTGACGCGCGAACTGGCCGACCGCTTCCTCGAAGCCTTCCGCGAAACGATGCGAAACCGATAAACAGAAGGGTCCTATGGCCCTCCACGCCGGATCCCGATGAGGGGTCGGCAACCACAAGAAAAACAACTGAAGAGATGAAAAAATTCACCTGTGTACAGGATATCGGCGATTTGAAACAGGCGGTCGCCGAGGCCTTCGAGATCAAGCGAAACCGCTTCCAGTTTACCGGACTGGGACGCAACAAGACCCTGTTGATGCTCTTCTTCAACTCGAGCCTCCGCACGCGTCTCTCGACCCAGAAGGCCGCCATGAACCTCGGCATGAACGTCATGGTTCTCGACGTCAACCAGGGGGCCTGGAAACTCGAAACCGAACGCGGCGTGGTGATGGACGGCGACAAGGCCGAGCACCTGCTGGAGGCCATTCCCGTCATGGGATCCTATTGCGACGTGATCGGCGTAAGGTCCTTCGCCCGCTTCCGGGACAAGGCCGAGGATTATGAAGAGCGGGTCCTGGAACAGTTCATCCGCTACTCGGGACGTCCGGTCTTCTCGATGGAAGCCGCCACGCGCCACCCGTTGCAGAGCTTCGCCGATCTGATCACCATCGAAGAGTACAAGAAGAGCGAGCGTCCGAAGGTCGTCATGACCTGGGCGCCCCACCCCAACGCCCTGCCGCAGGCCGTGCCCAACTCCTTCGCCGAGTGGATGAATGCCGCAGGATACGACTTCGTCATCACCCATCCCGAAGGGTACGAACTCGACCCGAAGTTCGTCGGTTCGGCCCGCGTCGAATATGACCAGCGAGAGGCCGTCGAAGGCGCCGGTCGCGTCTCCGCAAAAAACTGGGCCGCCTATGCGGATCCCAACTACGGAAAGGTCCTCTCGCGGGACCGTGCGTGGACGGTCGATACGGAGAAGATGGCGCTGACGAACAACGCCTACTTCATGCACTGCCTGCCCGTACGGCGCAACATGATCGTCACGGACGAAGTGATCGAATCACCCCGTTCGCTGGTGATTCCCGAAGCCGCCAACCGTGAAATCTCGGCACAGGTGGTTCTGAAACGTCTGCTGGAGGGGCTGCAATGAAGAAGATCACGGTCTTGAAGATCGGTGGCAACGTCATCGACAACCCCGAGGCGCTGAAGACCTTCCTCCGGGAGTTTGCGGCGGTCGAGGGCCCCAAAATCCTCGTCCATGGCGGCGGAAAACTCGCCACACGTCTTGCCGAACGGCTCGAACTGAAGGTCCAGATGGTCGACGGACGACGAATCACCGACAAGGGCATGCTCGACGTGGTGACAATGGTCTACGCCGGGCTTATCAACAAACAGATCGTCGCCGGATTGCAGGCCGTCGGCTGCAATGCGCTCGGCCTGTCCGGAGCTGACGGGAATATCGTGACGGCCCGCCGCCGCGCCTCCGAACCGATCGATTTTGGATTCGTCGGAGATATCGAACGGGTGAATGCCGATCTGCTCGGAAACATGCTTGAAGATGGTCTCGTGCCGGTCTTCTCGGCCATCATGCACGACGGGCACGGTACGCTGCTCAACTGCAATGCCGACAGCGTCGCCACCTCCGTGGCACTCGGAGCTACGGCTCTCGCTCCGGTTGATCTGGTTTTCTGTTTTGAAAAGGCCGGTGTACTCCGCGATCCGGAGGATGAAATGTCGGTGATTCCCGAGATTACGGCCGAAAACTACCCACCGCTCAAGGCCGACGGCACCATCAGCAAGGGAATGATCCCCAAGGTGGAGAATGCCCTGAAAGCCGTCAGTCAGGGAGTGCGCAGCGTCACGATCCGCAGCTCGGCCCGTCTGAACGACGGCATCGGGACCGTCATCCGCTAAACGGCTGGGGAGGGATACGACCGTCTGCCAGCAGGCCGGCACCGGGGGGGGGACAGGAACCGGGAGTCAGAAGCCAGGAATCGAGCCGGGAGACAGGAACCGGGGGCCAAAAACCGGAGGCCAGAAACCGGAGGCCAGAAACCGGGAGATAAGAATCGGGAGACAGAGCCGGAAGATAAGAACCGGGAAGCCGAAAAGAGAAAAAGATCTGACTGTCGAACCTGCGGGAAGAGGTATCCGAAAAAAACGAAAGTGATCCATTTTCAAGAACACCATGAATCTGAAAACCACGGAAGCCGTCGAGTTGCTGCAGGCACTGATTGCAACACCCTCCACATCGCGTGACGAGGCCCGCACGGGCGATCTGCTCTTCGCTTTTCTCTCGGAGCACGGAGCTGCGCCCGAACGACTCTACAACAACGTCTGGGCCCGGGCCGAAGGGTTCGATCCCACACGCCCCACGCTGCTGCTGAACTCACACCACGACACGGTGCGTCCGGCCGCCTCCTACACGCGCGACCCCTATGCCCCGACCCTCGAACAGGGACGGCTCTACGGGTTGGGGAGCAACGACGCCGGAGCCTCGGTCGTTACGCTGGCCGAAACCTTCCTCACGTTCCGCACCCGGGAGCTACCCTTCAACCTCGTCGTGGGCCTCTCGGCCGAGGAGGAGTGCATGGGCGAACACGGCATGCGGGCACTGTTGCCGGCTCTTGGTCGGATCGACATGGCCCTGGTCGGCGAACCCACCGGAATGCAGGCCGCCACGGGTGAACGCGGACTGGTCGTCCTCGACTGTACGGCCCACGGCCGCAGCGGTCATGCCGCCCGCGGCGAAGGGGTCAATGCCCTCTACATCGCACTGGACGACATCGCCCGGCTGCGCTCGTTTCGTTTCGACCGCGAGTCGCCGTTGCTTGGCCCCATCGGCATTGCCGTAACACAGATCGAGGCCGGCACGCAGCACAACGTCGTTCCGGACACGTGCCGCTTTGTCGTCGACGTGCGCGCGACCGACGCCTACTCGAACGAGGAGGTCGTCGAACAGCTCCGCGCCGCGCTGCGCTCCGACGTCGTACCCCGCTCGACACGCATCCGTGCCGCCGCCGTGGGTGACGAACATCCGCTGGTCCGCGCCGCAAGGGCCGTCGGGAGGCAGACCTTTGTCTCACCCACGACCTCCGACCGGACGCTGATGCCCTTTCCGTCGCTCAAGATGGGACCCGGCGAGTCGGCCCGCTCCCATTCGGCCGACGAATTCGTCCTCATTAACGAAATCGACGAGGCCCTTGCCATCTATGAACAATACATCGAACAATTAGCCAAACTATACGCATGAGCAGCACCAAACTTTGGGACAAGGGTTTCGAACCCGACAAGATGATCGAAGAGTATACGGTCGGCAACGACCGCAAACTGGATCTCCAGCTGGCCCGTTACGACGTCCAGGGATCGCTGGCACATATCGCCATGCTCGAAAAGATCGGTCTCCTCACCACCGAGGAGCTGAAAACACTCACCGCCGGACTGCAGGAGATCGCCGCCGAGATCGAGGCCGGACGCTTCACGATCGAACCCGACACGGAGGATGTCCACTCGCAGGTCGAGCTGATGCTGACCCGCCGTCTGGGCGACGTCGGCAAGAAGATCCACTCGGGACGTTCGCGCAACGACCAGGTGCTCGTCGATCTGAAACTCTTCCTGCGCGACGAACTGCGACAGATCGCCGACGCCGTACGCACGGTCTTCGACCGCCTGCAGGAGCAGAGCGAGCGCTACCGTGACGTGCTGATGCCCGGCTACACCCATCTGCAGATCGCCATGCCCTCGTCGTTCGGCCTCTGGTTCGGGGCCTATGCCGAGACGCTCGTCGACGACATGCGGCTGCTCGCGGCAGCCTGGCACATCGCCAACCAGAATCCGCTCGGTTCGGCAGCCGGATACGGTTCGTCATTCCCCCTGGACCGCACGATGACAACCCGTCTGCTGGGATTCGAAACGCTCCACTACAACGTCGTCGCCGCCCAGATGAGCCGTGGCAAGAGCGAACGCGCCGCCGCTGCGGCCATTGCCGCCGTGGCCGCCACCATCGGACGGCTGGCCATGGATGCCTGTCTGTTCATGAGCCAGAACTTCGGATTCATCTCGCTGCCCGACGAACTGACCACCGGGTCGAGCATCATGCCCCACAAGAAGAATCCCGACGTCTTCGAGATCATGCGCGGCCGCTGCAACCGCCTGCAATCCCTGCCGAACGAAATCGCCCTGCTGACCACGAATCTCCCGGTCGGCTACCACCGCGATCTGCAGCTGATGAAGGATATCCTCTTCCCGGCCATCGGGGAGATCAAGCGCACGCTCCGGATGTGCGACTTCATGCTCGCCCACGTGCGGGTCAACGACCACATTCTCGACGACAGCAAGTACGACTACCTCTTCACGGTGGAGGATGTCAACCGCCTCGTGTTGCAGGGCGTGCCCTTCCGCGAGGCCTACCGTCAGGTGGGCATGGCCGTCCAACGCGGCGAATACCGACCCACGCGTGAGGTGCACCACACCCACGAGGGGAGCATCGGCAACCTCTGTACGGCGGAGATCCGACGCAAGATGGAGACCGTCATGCGGGAGTTCGAGACCCCCGGCATGGAATAACCCGAGTGGTCCCGACGCCCGAGTGCTCCACCGACGAAGAAAGAGGCCCCCGACAGATGTCGGAGGCCTCTTTCTTGTTGTGCGGTCCGCAAACCCTACTTGATGCGCTCGTAGTATTCGCGCGTACGGGTGTCGACGCGGATCTTGTCGCCCGTGTTGATGAACAGCGGCACGCGGATCGTGGCGCCCGTATTGACCGTTGCCGGTTTGAGGGAGTTCGTCGAGGCCGTATCACCCTTGACTCCCGGCTCCGTATAAGTCACCTCCATGTCGACAATCGGAGGAAGTTCGGCCGAAAGAACCGTCTCCTTCTCCGTATGGAACATCACCTCGACGATCTGTCCGTCGGCCATCAGGTCGTAGTTGTTGATCAGGTTCTTGTCGATGATGATCTCCTCGAAGGTCTCCGTATGCATGAAGTGCATGCCCAGGTCATCCTCGTAGGTGAACTGGTACGGACGACGCTCCACACGCACCGGCTCGATACGGGCACCGGCCGAGAAGGTGTTGTCCAGCACACGGCCGTTCTCCAGGTTCTTGAGTTTCGTACGGACGAAGGCCGGGCCCTTGCCGGGTTTCACATGCTGGAAATCCACGATCTGGAACGTCTTGCCGTCCAGTTCGATGCACATGCCGATCTTGATATCTGCGGTTGTTGCCATAAGTATTGTAAGTTTTTAAGTGTTCTTCGCGTCGATGGATCTTTGCGGCCGCAAAGATACGCATAATATCCCGAATTTCCTAATGCTCACCGACAGGGGCCCCACCCGACAAGGTTTGCACGCTGTCGTTTCATGGCCGTTTCCTGTCCGGATTGCCTACAACTCGATCGCCTTGCAGCGAAGACCCAACTGGCGGATCTTCTCCAGCGTCCGCGGCAGGGCGTAACGCATGTTGCGGAAGGCCTTCTCGCTGTCGTGGAAGACAACGATCGCCCCGGGGGCCAGGTACTTCGTCACGTTTTTCAGACAGGTGCGCGGCGAGAGCTGCCGGTTGTAGTCCCGCGAGATGATATCCCACATCACCAGCTTGTAGCGCTGTCCCAGAAAACGGGCCTGTGCCGGCGTGATCTGCGCATAGGGCGGCCGGAACAGCTCCGTGTGCAACAGGTCATTGGCAAAATCAACATCCTCCGTATAGCGTTCAAGGCTCATTCCCCAGCCTTTCTGATGCGAGTAGGTATGGTTGCCGATCTTGTGTCCCGCGTCGAGAATCCGCTGGTAAAGGTCGGGATACATCTCCACGTTCTTGCCCAGGACGAAAAACGTCGCCTTGGCGTCGTATTTTTCCAGGGTCGAGAGAATCCACTCCGTAATACCGGGTGTCGGGCCGTCGTCAAAGGTCAGAAAAACGCCGTCCGGGTCGTCGATCTCCCAGATCAGGTCCGGCATCAGCCGCCGGATGATTTTCGGTGGTTTCAAGCGCATACGTCCGCAAAAATAATCATTTTCCGTGCCTTTTGGAAAAATAGTTGTATATTTGTTGTACAGATTTTCTGTTCATTGCTATCGGTTATGAAAAGGTTTTTCCAGGGAATATTCGTCGTTCTGACGCTGCTTGCCATGGTCGGATGCGACGCTTTCAACACGCTGGGCAAGAAAAAGGCTGCCCAGGGACGGCCTTACGAACTTATCGTCGTATGTCCGCAGATGGAGTGGAACGGGCAGGTCGGGGACTCCTTGCGGGCCATCTTCACCGCACCGGTGCCCTATTTGAACCAGGACGAGCCGCTGTTCGATGTGCTGCGCGTCACCGAACGCGGATTCAAGGACATGATCGCCGATCACCGCAACATCCTCAAGGTGGTGGTCGACCCCTCCTTGCAGGAGGCCTCGACGGCCGTAGAGTACAACGTCACCTCCGAACCGCAGATCGTACTCACGCTTCAAGGCCCCGATGACCGCTCCATCGTCGAATACCTCTCCGAGAAGCGCGGCGATCTGTTGCACGTCCTCGAACAGGCCGAGCGCGATCGGGATGTCAAGGCCTACACCTCCTTCAACAACCCCGGAATCGAAGCGGCCATCCAGAAACTGTTCGGCATGGAGATGAAGGTCCCCAAGGGGTACATCCTGGCCAAACAGACCGACGATTTCCTCTGGGCTCGATACGAGTATCCCACGGCCAGCCAGGGTTTCTTTGTCTATGCCTACCCCTACGAAGGTCCCGAATCCCTTTCACCCGAAGCGCTCATCAAGGCCCGGAACAAATTCGCCGCACTGATTCCCGGGCCCTCCGACGGCTCCTACATGACCACCTCCGAAGCCTTCGAACCCGACTATCGCATGTTCCGGCTCGAAGGGCGTCTCTGGTGTGAGATGCGCGGATTCTGGGATGTCTACGGAGACTTCATGGGCGGGCCGTTCGTCAGCTACACCACCATCGACACCAAGACCAACCGCGTCATCACCCTCGACGGATATGTCTATGCCCCGGATCTGAACAAGCCCCGCAAGCGCAACTACGTACGGGGTATCGAGCACCTGCTCTATACGATTCAATTCCCCGACACGCCGGGCCAGAAATAACCCGGACGGCGGGAGAGGCTGGCAACAGGGGAGGGACTGGCAATAGGGGAGAGGCTGGCAACAGGGGAGAGGCAGCACCTCCCAAAAGCGAAGGTGAAGACTCCGGCCGAAGCGATTGCAAGAGACTTCGAGAACGACGGGAACACGGAACGCCGGAAACGGATAACGACCTGAAAAGAGGTCCGGACCGGATTTCCCGCCTCCGACAATACGATCCATAAGTCGCAACAGCGTATGCAGCAGATTCTGACATACCTCTTTGTCGCGCTCTATTCGATCACGATCCTCAGCGTCATCCTGGTTATCATCACCGATAACCGGAATCCGCTGAAGACCTTACCGTGGATCATCGTGCTCATCTTCGCACCGGTCGTCGGATTGGTCTTCTACTTCTTCTTCGGGCAGAATCTCTCCAAACAACGCATCATCTCCCGCCGGACCCGCAAACGCATCTCCATGCGGCTGGTCGAGGCCGATCCCCCCACACGCCCCGGCATTCCCGAAACCTGGAAACCCCTCGCCCGACTCCTCAAAAGCACGATCCACGCCGTGCCCCTCTACGGCAGCCGCATTACCCCCTATACCGACGGAGAGTCCAAAATGGAGGCTCTGCTCTCCGAGATCGCCCGCGCCCGGCACCATATCCACCTCCAATACTACATTTTCTGCAACGACCAAACCGGGAAGCGCCTTTGCGATGCCCTGCGTGCCAAAGCCCGGGAAGGGGTCCGGATCCGGATTCTCTACGATGATGTGGGAAGCAGCAGTGTTAAAAAATCCTTCTTCGAGGCCCTTCGGCGCGACGGCATCGAAGTCCATGCCTTTCTGCACGTCCGGTTCCCCCGCTTCACCAGCAAAATCAACTACCGCAACCACCGGAAAATCGCCGTCATCGACGGTCGTGTGGGATTCATCGGCGGCATGAATATCGCCGACCGATACGTCTACGGCACCGATTGGGGGATCTGGCGCGACACCCACTTCCGGATCGAAGGAAACGGAGTGGCCGGATTGCAGGCCTCGTTCCTCAGCGATTGGTCCGCAACCACCAAACAGCGCGTCACGGGAGCGGAGTATTATCCCACAGCCCGACACTTCACCGACAACGTGCTGCAAATCGTGCCGAGCGGACCTTTCGGAAAATGGAGAACGCTGCTCCAGGGCGACAGCTACGCCATGGCAAACGCCCGCAAACGGATCTGGATCCAAACCCCCTACTACCTTCCCTCCGAGGTGCTGAACTCCGCGTTGCAGACCGCAGCGCTGGGCGGGATCGACGTACGGCTGATGCTTCCGGCCCGCTCCGACTCCCGGGTGGTCGATCTTGCCTCACACTCCTATCTCGACGACATGATGAAGGCGGGGGCCAGAATCCTCTTCTACACGCCGGGGTTCCTGCACTCCAAATTGCTGATCATCGATGACGATCTCACCGTGATCGGCTCCGCCAACATGGATTTCCGCAGCTTCGAGCACAACTTCGAGATCAACGCATTCGTCTACGACGCCGAATTCAACGCCCGGATGGCAGCCATTTTCGAGGACGATGCCGCCCGCTCGCATCTGCTGACACCGGCCGAATGGTTCAACCGTCCCCGGCCCCGCCGATGGGCGGAGTCGCTCATGCGGGTCTTCTCGCCCCTGCTCTGAGACCCGCATGCACCCTGCCGTGAAACCCACGGAGGCCCATTGCAACGGCCGCAACACCTCCATCATCTCACGTGCGATCTCCCTGCCCAACCGGTGTGTGGACGCCCCCACACGCGAGATGCCGGCGTCGAGGTCACCAGCTTGCGGCCCACAGGCGTTTCATAAAAGGCTACGCTCCGACAGCATCCGCTGTTCGCGGCAGATCGGCTTGAGAGGTAGATCCTCTGCGAGCGGGGTTTCGCACCCCACCCCTTGACTTCTTGCGGAAAACGAAAAGATCCCGGAAAGCAGCCGGAACATTGCCGTCCGTCATCTGTTTGACGGCGGGAATCAGCGGATCGAGGCTCACCTCGACGAATGCCAAAGCCCCCGACCGTTCCATGCATTGCGCCGGTTCGTGCCATCATGCACTCTCCTGAGCCGGAACCGCCCCGGCAAATACGACAAGGAGCAGCCTTTGCGGCTGCTCCTCCAAACAGGTTTCCGGATCTGAACATGCAAGCAGGTCTCAGAGCTCCACGATGCCGTTGCGGATGGCATAAACCACCAGCGAGGCGGTATTCTTGCAACCCGTCTTTTCGAGAATGTTCGCCCGGTGCTTGTCCACCGTGCGCTTCGAGATGAAGAGTGCATCGGCAATCTCCTGATTCGAAAGCCCCTGGCATACGGCCACCAGAATCTCCCGTTCACGCGACGAGAGCTGTTCGTCGGGGGCATCCTCGCGGGTCCGCATCCGCCCCGTCAGCGACGCAAGCAGCTGCGGCGAGAAATAACTCCCTCCGGCCATCACGGCATCCATGGCCTCCAGCACATCTCCGATATCCGAATCCTTCAACAGAAAGCCTTTGGCTCCGGCCTCCACCATGCGTGAATAGTAGCTCTCCTCACCGAACATCGACAACGTGATGATCCGCAGTTCAGGATGTCGGGCCAGAGCCCGTTCGGTAGTCTGGGCTCCGTCGAGCCCCGGCATGGCAAAGTCCATGAAGACAATATCCGCCTCCACATGGTCGATCATCGACAGGAACTCCTCACCGCTTCCCGCCTCGCCCACGACCCGACACCCCGGACAACGATCCAGCAGCCCCCGCAGTCCATTGCGGAAGAGCGAATGATCATCTACAAGGATAATGCGGCGGTCCATCTCAGCGGCGGCGTTTGCGGGTTCTCTTCACGGGGGCAGGCTCCTGCTGCGTATTGACGCGGATGGCGGCACGCATCCCCTTCCCTTTCGACGACGAGATGTCGAAGGTCCCGCCCAGCGAATTGATCCGGGATGCGATATTCGAGAGGCCCATGCCGCAATCCATCATCGCCTGCGGATTGAATCCCCGGCCGTTGTCCGAATAGTCCAGTGACAACTCCGGACCATTCTGCGACAGCGACAGATTCACCTCCGTACAGGCGGCATGTTTGAGCGAGTTGTTGATCAGTTCACAGATCACCCGGTAAAGGATCACCTCGATATCCGTATCGTAACGCTCGCCGCGCAGGTTTGTCGTGAAGCGGATCTTCACGTTGTGCATCGCGGCGCTCTTGTCGATGAAGTTCTGCACGCCGCGCGCCAGTCCGAAGTCGTTGAGCACGTGTGGCGAAAGGTTGTTCGAGATCTCCCGCAGCGACCGGATCGCCTCATCGATCACATAGGTCGTATTGGAGATGATCTCCCGCTGCTCGGGGCTGTGCTCCTCGCGCGCAAGGGCCGAAAGCGACATCTTGGCCGACGACAACAGCGGACCCAACCCGTCATGCAACTCCTTCGAGAAGCGTGACCGGGCCTTCTCTTCGGTACGCAGCACCGCCGTAAGGATCCGCTTGTTCAACAGCGACCGCTGACGGTTCAGCCGATCGATATATTTGAAAAGCTTGTGGGCATACATCACCCCGATCGAGAGACAGACCGAAATCACGATCCCCAGATAGGCGAACCACCACCGCGAAATCACCTCCACACCCGATTCCACAAGCAGCTGAATCAACCGCTCGACGGACAACAGCGAAAAGCCCACGATGAAGAGGATCCACACCGAATTGTACTTCGTGGTGCGGACCAGCCGCAGCGCGTAGCCCGTGGCCATGCACTGTATGACGATCGAGATAACCAACAGAATCCGAATGAGCATAGGCGGTAATCTTTTCCGTGTTCCTACAAAGATACGAAACTACGGCCAATCGGCCGCACATTTTCGCCGCTAATTTTGCGATTCCGGGTCTTCGGACGCCGAGCCCGCGGAGAAGAAACCTCGCAGTCGTTGCAACTGTCCGTAATCCGTCAGATCGGCCTGGACCGGAACCACCGAGACATATTTGTTCCGCAGGGCCCACTCGTCCGTATCCTCGGCATCGGGTTCACCGTTGATGAAGGCCCCCGTGAGCCAGAAATACTCGCGGCCCCGGGGATCTTCATGACGGTAGAACTCCTCGCGCCAGAAGCCCCGGTTCTGACGGCACAGCCGGATACCGCGCAGCTCTTCGGGGCGTCCGACAGGAACATTCACATTCAGACACAGCGGCAGTTCAATCTCTCCGGCGAACAGCCTTGCGATGATCCGGCGGCCATAGATCGTTGCCGCCTCGAAGTCCGCATCGGCACCGTGATCATCGAGCGACAGCCCCACGGAAGGGCACCCGTAAAAACTCCCTTCGATGGCCGCGCCCATCGTTCCCGAATAAAGGATATTCACCGCCGAATTCGAGCCGTGGTTGATTCCCGAAATCACCAGATCGATCCGCCGGTCGCGCAGCAGGTGATCGAAAGCCATCTTCACACAATCCACGGGGGTTCCCGAGAAGGCATAAATTTCGACCCTCTCCTCGGCGTGCACGCGGCGCAGATAGAGAGGATTGTACATCGTGATGGCCTGGCTCATGCCGCTCTGCGGCGTCTCGGGGGCCACGGCCACCACCCGGCCGAAGCTCCGGGCCACCTCGATGGCGGCGGCAAGTCCTTTCGAGGCATAACCGTCATCGTTCGTGACCAATATCAATCGTTCGTTTTCCATATCTTGCTTTTCATTCTATCCGGCGATCCGGCGTTCGGATTCCATCGGGCTCCGGGGACCTGCGGTTCCGGCAACTTGCGACTTCGGGGTCTTGCGGCTCCGGGAGAGGCGGCAAAGGCCGTCGTCCGGAGGCAGGCAGCGGGGTTATCGGGACTCTTGCAGGAGAGGGATCCGCGGCAGGAAGCGGAGACAAAGGTACGAATAAATCGTTCTTTTTTCACCTTTTCCTTATGTTGTTTCATTTTTTCTCTTTATCTTTGCGCTCCCGACAGGGCGTATATCGACCTCTTTCATTGGGCGGTAGAGCAACGCGGGAGGGGTGAGAGGCAAGTGGAGTGAGCGACGGATGGAGTGAGCGACGGATGGTTCGAAGCAGGGAGTGGTCAGGAAACGGGCGGCTCGACGCAGCGAAAAATCCAGGGAACAAGGACGGCTCACAGCAAAGGGCAACCGGGAAACAGGCAGCTCGACGCAGCGAAAAATCCGGGAAACAACGGATGACTCACAGCAAAGGGCAACCGGGAAACAGGCGGCTCGACGCAGCGAAAAATCCGGGAAACAAGAATCCGCTCGCATCACGATCCTTTATCGAAATCCCCTCATACCGCAGGATTATCGGAAAAAGTCCGGTATGGTAGCTCGGCTGCAGCGGGAATGTCGAGTGCGAAACTTAAAAATTTTGTTGCAACAATGAACAAGGACGCAATCATCAAGCTCGTCAACGAGCAGATGTGGCCCAAGACGGATGCGGACGTACCGTCGTTCAAGGCCGGAGACACCATCACCGTCTCCTACCGAATCATCGAGGGAAACAAGGAGCGTGTACAGAGCTTCCGCGGCGTGGTGATCCAGATCAAGGGATCGGGTAAAACCAAGATGTTTACCATCCGCAAGGTTTCGAACGGCGTGGGTGTGGAGCGTATTTTCCCCCTCTACTCCCCTCACATCGACAAGATCGAGGTCAACAAGATCGGTGTCGTTCGTCGTGCCCGCATCTACTATCTCCGCGATCTGACCGGCAAGAAGGCCCGCATCAAGGAGAAGCGCATGACCCGCACGGAGAAATAATCACTTAAGCGGGAACCGCACGAGAAAAATGTCTTCCGGAGATCCGGAAGACATTTTTTTTGCATGTTGGATCGGCATGGGACGCCCGTCAAGACGGCTCCTCTCGCACACCATGCCCCCTCCCTCTCCTCTTTCTCCCTCTTCCCTCCCCTTCAAAAAAACGGGGCGCTCTCCATCGAGAGCGTCCCGTTTTTCCGAATCGGATTCCGAGGAGCTAGTCCACCGGAATATCCTTGTTCACGTTCTTCGAACCGATCAACGCATAGTAAAGCATATAGGCCAGACCGGCGATGATCACCCAGTAACTCGACAGATAGCTCGAAATATCGGCCACATAACCCTGGATCAGCGGAAGAATACCTCCGCCGCAGACCATCATCATGAAGATACCCGAACCCATCGAGGTGTATTTGCCAAGACCCTCGACCGCCAGGTTAAAGATACCGCCCCACATCACCGACGTGCAGAGTCCGCACAACGTCAGGAACATCACGCCGATCGGCACTTCGATCATCGCAAAGCCCGTACCCGTAAAGACCGGCATGCGGCCTTCGATCGACGTAGGTGCGAAGATGCCCAGCAGCACGAAGATGATAGCCACGATGCTGACCGCAATCAGCTGGGCGCGGCTCGACACCTTGCCGCCGATCATGCCGCCCAGCAGTCGGCCGACCATCATCAGGAACCAGTAGGTACCCACCAGCGAACCGGCGGCGGCCGCAGCCATACCCATACCGCTCGTTGCGGCATCCGGCGAGGCCGTCAGGAAGAGGTTCATGAAATTCGGAATACCGACCTCGACACCGACATAGATGAAGATGGCCACCGTCCCCAGCACGAAGTGACGGAACGACATGGCGCTGTACTTGTCCTTCTTCTCATCCTTGGCCTCCTGGATGGCATACGGCTCGGGAATCTTCACGGCCAGCAGCACCACGAAAACCACGGCAAAGATACCCATGGCGATAAACAGGGCGGGAGCGGCGTCGCTGATCGTCGCATTGGCCGCATTACCCATCAGGTAACCTACCAGGATCGGCACGATCGTTGCCGAAATCGAGTTCAGCGAACCACCGAACTGGATCAGCTGGTTACCCTTCTTGCCGCCGCCGCCCAGCGTGTTGAGCATCGGGTTGACAACCGTGTTCAACATACACATCGAGAAGCCCGAGATGAAGGCGCCGGCCAGATAGACGCCGAAGCTGCCCGCTTCACCGGCCAGGAACTGAACCCCCACACCGATGAAACCCACGGCAACGGCCACCAGGGCCGTTTTCTTGTAGCCGATGCGCTTGAGCATCAGTCCCGCCGGAAGGCCCATGAAGGCATAGGCGATGAAGTTGGCGGCATTGCCCAGCTGCGACATCCAGTTCGCTACCGAGAACTGGTTCTTCACGATGACACCCAGCGGGTTCGTGAGGCCCGTCACGAACGAGATCATCGCAAACAGCGCGAACATCATGATGATGGGCAACGTGTAATTTTTCTTTTGCGTTTGTTCCATATTGGTTTATAAATTAGGTTAATAAGTTCAAATCATCGATCCCTCTCCGCCACATAGGCGCAAAGGTTCACCAACGCAGAGCGATACGCCGAATCCCCGTAGTCCGCAAGCATCTCCACAGCCCGCGATATGTAGCTTTGCATCACCTCTGCGGCATGCCGCAGACCTCCTTCCCGCTCTACCGTCTCCCGCAAACGCTCCACCGCGGCGTCATCCTCATGACAATGCGACAGCAGGTCGATCAACTCTCCGCGGCGCGCTTCGGAAGACTCCTCGAGCACCCGCAACAACGGAAGCGTGATCTTGCCCTCCCGAAGGTCGTTGCAGGCCGGTTTGCCGGTCTGGGCCGTCGGCGTGTAGTCCAGAATGTCGTCCTGGATCTGGAACGCCATGCCCAGAGCCTCGCCGAAACGACGCATCGTCGTCACCTTGTCCCGCGTGGCCCCTACGGCCAAAGCCCCTGCCGAGGAGCTGATGCCCAACAGGCACGCCGTCTTCTTATAGATAATGTCGAGGTAGGACTTGCGGCTCATCGTCCGGTTGGCCGCACATTCGTCCTGCAAAACCTCCCCCTCGCACAATGCCGCCATCGAACCGCAGATGTGTGTCACCAGATCGAATTGTCCGCTCTGCAGTCCGATACTCATGTTCCGGGCCAGGATGTAATCCCCCAGAATCACGGCCTTGTGCGACTGCCAGCGGGCATTCACGGAGGCTCGGCCCCGACGCGTGTCGGCTTCGTCGATCACGTCGTCGTGGATCAACGACGCCACATGGATCATCTCGACCAACATCGCCGCAAGACACGCCCGACGTCCCGTCGAGGCACCCTTGACCGGGGCATTCATCGCCGCGGAGAGCATCACCAGCGTCGGACGGATCCCCTTTCCACGCGCGGAAAGCGCATAGCGCAACATATCGGACAGCAACTCACCCTCGGCCGTAAACTGTCGTTCGACAAACTCCTCGAACGCCGCCAGCTCCGCCGTAACAGGCTTGCGAATATTTTCAAGCGTAATCATAATCGCAAAGATAGTCATTTTTCCCAATCAAGACACGGACTGTCACGCTTTTTTCGTACCTTTGGCCTTTGGTAAAGACTCGATGAAATGGATTTTCTCAAAGCAAACCGCTCCAAACTGCTCCCGACACTGGCGGCGCTGGTGATCTTTTTTGTCGCCGCAGCGACCTATTGCGCCCCGCAGTTCCGCGGAGAGGTCCTCCCCCAACACGATGTCGTCCAGTACAGAGGCATGTCCAAGGATATCACCGACATGCGGGCCCAAACCGGAGAGGATCCGCAATGGACCGGCGGAATGTTCGGCGGAATGCCCGCCTATCTGATCAACATCGCCTATCCCGCCCAGTTCGTCAAGATCTATGTCGGAAAGATCGTCTCCTGGCTCGACACGCCCGCGGCCTTTCTCTTTTTCGCCATGGCCGCCTTCTGGATCATGCTCCTCATCGGAGGCGTCAACCCCTGGGTCGGAATCGTCCCGGCGCTTGCATACGGATTCTCGACCTACTTCCTGTTGATCATCGGGGCCGGGCACATCACCAAGATGTGGGCTCTGGTCTATGCCCCGTTGATGATGGGCGGGGCCTGGATGGTGCTCCGGGGGAACATCGCGGCCGGCATGGTCGTCACGGCCCTGGCCACCTCGCTCGAAATCGGCGCCAACCACCCCCAGATCTCCTACTATTTCCTGGTGGCCATGGCCGCCTTCTGGATCAGCGAAGGGATCGTCGCCCTGCGGGAAAAGAGAACGCCGGATTTCATCCGTCGCACACTGGCTCTCGCCGCCGCCGGACTGCTGGCCCTGGGATCGAACTTCGCGCCTCTCTGGTATACGGCCCAACACTCCAAAGAGACCATCCGCGGAGGCTCGGAACTCGCCGCGGCCTCCGAATCCGACAACCGCGGCCTCGACCTCGACTACGCCACGGCCTGGAGCTACGGTAAGGCCGAAAGCTTCAACCTGCTCATTCCCGACTTCATGGGCCGTGAATCCGCCACGACGCTCCCGGCCGACGGGCAGACCGCCGCGGAACTCTCCGACATCGGCCGACAGCTGGGCGCCCCGTCACTCGGAAGCTGGGCCAGCCAACTCCCCGCCTATTGGGGCGAACAGCCCTATACCGCAGGCCCCACCTATCTCGGAGCCGCCGCCATCTTCCTGGCCATCCTGGGAATCTGCTGGACCCGCGGGAGGGACAAGTGGTGGGTCATTGCCGTCTGTCTGTTGATGCTGCTGCTGGCCTGGGGCCGTAATTTCATGGGGTTCACGGAGCTGGCCTTCCGATACCTCCCCGGATACAACAAGTTCCGCACCGTCTCGATGACTCTGGTCGTCGTACAGTGGGCCGTCCCCCTGTTGGGCGCCTGGGCCCTGATGCGCATCTGGAAGGGTGAGATCCCCCGCGAACGCTTCTGGAAGGGTCTTGCCTGGGCCCTCGGCATCGCCGGAGGAGTCTGTCTGCTCTTCGCCGTGGCCGGCGGCGCCCTCTTCGATTTCGGTCGCGCGGCAAGTGCCGACCAGATGGCCGACCTCTTCCGTCAGGTGCTCTCCTCAAACGGACTCCAGTCCTATATCGACCGCGGTATGGATGTCGAATGGGGCGACGCCGTGGCCCACGCCATGGCCCTGGACCGCAAGGCCATGATGCAGGCCGACGCCTGGCGTTCTCTCGTCATGATCCTGCTGGCGGCCGGGTGCATCGCCCTGTGGGGCCTTCACCGGATCAAACGAGGAGTCATGATCGCCGCACTCGCCGGGGTGATGCTCCTGGATCTCGTCCCCGTGGATCTGAGATTCCTCTCCGCCGAGGATTTCGTCGCACCCCGGAACACGCAAATCAACCCCTCGGCCGCCGATCTTGCCATCATGCAGGACAAAGATCCCGGATACCGCGTGCTGAACCTCACCGTCAGCCCCTTCAACGCCGCCACAACCTCCTATTTCCCCCGCACCGTCGGCGGATACCACGGAGCCAAGCTCGCCCGTTACCAGGATCTGATCGACCGCTATCTGAATGATCTGAATCCCGCGGTGCTCGACATGCTCAACACCCGTTACGTGATCGTCCCCGGAGAGGACGGGCAACCCCAGGCACAACGCCGTACGTCGGCATTCGGGGCCGCCTGGTTCGTCGATTCGATCGCCTTCGCCGCCTCGGCTCGCGATGAGATCGACCTGCTGGAAAAGGTCAACCTCCGCACGACGGCCGTCGTGGCCGAAGCCCAACGCGCCTCGGTCGGGGAGACCATCACCCGCCCGATGCCCCTCGAAATCTCGGCATCGCCGCACATCGAACTCACGGAGTATCGACCCAACTACCTCCGGTACGAATACTCCGCTCCCGAAAAGGCCGTGGCCGTCTTCTCCGAAATCTTCTACGACAAGGGGTGGAAGGCCTGCGTCGACGGGAAAGAGGCCCCCTATTTCCGCGCCGACTACGTGCTGCGGGCCATGGAGCTCCCGGCCGGAGAGCACATCGTCGAATGGAGGTTCCGCGCCCCGGGCTGGACGACCGTCGAGGCCGTCACCGGAAGTTGCTCGGCAATAATCCTCCTCGGAACCCTCGCAGCCATCGTCTACGCCCTGCGCAAGAAAAAACGTGACAGCCATGAAGGATGACAGAAGACTCAAACGAAAGGTCCGAAACTCCTATATCGTTTCGACCGTCAGCATCACGCTCGTCCTCTTCCTGTTGGGATCGGTGGGATATCTGATGCTCGCCGCCCTGAAGGTCGCACGCACCCTCCAGGAGAGCATCGCCGTCACCGTGGAGCTCGCCAACGACATCTCCGACGAACAACGCGCCGAAATCGAAAAACGGCTCGACGCCGAAGACCTCATCGCAACGATCGAGTTCTCCTCCCGGGAATCCAAGGCCGAAGATGCCGAATTCCGCAACATGTTCGGTGCGGAATTCGAGGAGGTTCTCCCGGAGAATCCCCTGCTCGACACCTTCGAACTGACCCTCACGGCCGCTTCGGCCGATCAGGCGCTGCGCGATGACCTGATCGGCGCCATCGAACGGATCCCCGGCGTGGAAAGGGTCTCATACCCCGCACAGGTGGCCGAACGGCTCCATGCGACGGTCAGCAAGATCCGTCTCGTCCTGATCCTCTTCGGCGGGGCGCTGCTCGTCATCTCGCTCATTCTGCTGAGCAACACCATCCGCCTGGCCATCTTCTCGAAACGCTATCTGATCAACACCATGAAGCTCGTCGGTGCAACCAAGTGGTTCATCATGAAGCCGTTCCTCGGGAACAGCATCACCCAGGGAATCATCGCCGGAGTGGCCGCCTCGCTGCTCTTCGCCCTGGCCCTCTACGGGCTGAACGAGGCCGTACCCGAATTCACGACCTTCGCCGAAATCGAAAAGATCGCCGGCATCCTCGGCGGCATGATCCTCGGCGGCGTGCTCATCTCCGGGCTCTTCACCTTCGTGGCCCTCAACAAATTCGTCAACATGAAGTCAAACAAGATATACCTCTACTAAATGAAAAAAGATCACTCCAGAACGCCGGAACAGAACCCCGAGAATCCCCGGATGCCCCTCTCCCGCAAGAACTACATCCTGCTGGCAATCGGTTTCGCCGTCATCCTTCTCGGATTCCTCCTCATGGCCGGAGGCGGCAGCGACTCCCCCGACGAATTCAACTACGCCATGTTCTCGTGGCGAAGAATCACCCTCGCCCCGATCCTCGTCATCGGAGGTTTCGCCTTCGAGATCTTCGCCATCATGAAACGGTTCGAATAAGCACCCCCGCCCAAACTCCTTCGCCACCCTTCAAAAATGGATACGTTACAAGCCATCCTGCTGGGAATCGTCCAGGGAATCACCGAATTCCTCCCCGTGTCGAGCAGCGGTCATCTCCAGATCGCCAAGGAGATCCTCGGCGTTCAGCTCGAAGAGAACCTCACGTTCGACGTCGCCCTGCACGCCGCAACCGTACTGAGTACGATCGTCGTACTCCGACGCGAAATCCAAAAGCTCCTCCGGGGACTCTTCTCCCGACACTTCAACGACGATCAGGCCTATATCCTCAAGATCATCGTCTCGATGATCCCCATCGGCATCGTCGGATTCCTGCTCAAGGAGCGGATCGACGCCCTGCTCAATGCCCCCTATATCCTGGCGGTCGTCGGGGCCATGCTCCTGCTCACGGCGGCCTTGCTTGCATTCGCCTATTACGCAAAACCCCGGCCCAAAGAGTCCATCTCCTATCGCGACGCCTTTCTCATCGGGGTGGCACAGGCCTGCGCCGCCATGCCCGGGCTGTCCCGATCCGGATCGACCATCGCCACCGGACTGCTCCTCGGCAACAAAAAGACGGCTGTGGCCCAGTTCTCGTTCCTCATGGTCCTGGCCCCGATCCTCGGCGAAACGCTGCTTGAGGCCGCCAAGGGTGAACTGACCGCCGGAGTCGCGGCCGGGCCTCTCATTGCCGGATTCCTGGCCTCGTTCGTCACCGGGTGTCTGGCCTGCCGCTTCATGCTTGAGATCGTCAAACGCGGACGTCTGATCTGGTTCGCCCTCTATTGCGCACTGGCCGGAATCGTCTCCATCGTAAGTTACCTCTGCTGATGAAACTGACCCACGATCTGCGCGGCATCAACTTCGAAGAGGGCTATATTGCCGTTCTGGACAAGCCCCTGCGCTGGACCTCCACCGATGTGGTGCGAAAAATCAAGTTCTCGCTCCGCAAGCTCGGATACCGAAAAATCAAGGTCGGCCATGCCGGAACGCTCGACCCCCTGGCCACAGGAATCCTGCTGGTCTGCATCGGCCGCGCCACGAAGATGGTCGACGCCCTGCAGGCCGAAGAGAAGGAGTATGTGGCCGATGTCATGCTCGGAGCCACAACCCCCAGCTACGACCTCGAACACGAAATCGACCACACCTATCCCTGGGAACACATCACGCGCGAAGCAGTTGAACGCGTACTTGTCGAACTCTCCGGCGAACGGCTGCAGACGCCGCCCGTCTACTCGGCCAAGAAGATCGAGGGAACCCGGGCGTATGAACTCGCCCGGGCCGGCGAGGAGGTGGCCGTACGCCAGGCCCTGATCCATATCTATGAGATGGAACTCCTGGAGTGCAACCTTCCGCAGATCCGGATTCGCGTACGCTGCAGCAAGGGGACCTACATCCGCTCGCTGGCTCACGAAATCGGAGAGGCTCTGCAAAGCGGCGCCCATCTGACAGCCCTCAGAAGAACCCGAAGCGGCGGTTTTACCCTCGAAAATGCCTGGTCGCTCGACGATTTCCTTGAAAATCTGCAAAATCTTGAAACAAAATAGCTTTTTTTACGTATAAGATTTAATCTGTCTTATTTTCCGAACGTAAAAAGCGTTTACCTATGAAGCTATCGCAATACGGGTACGAATTCTCGCCCGAAATGTTGGCCAAATACCCGGCCGAGAATCGTGACGAATCCCGTCTGATGGTCATCAACCGAGCCAAAGGAACCATCGAACACCGCATTTTCAAGGACATCATCGAATACTTCGACGAAAAGGACCTCTTCGTCTTCAACGACACCAAGGTATTTCCCGCCCGACTTTACGGAAACAAGGAGAAAACCGGTGCCGAAATCGAAATCTTCCTCCTCCGGGAGCTCAACCGGGATCTCCGGCTGTGGGATGTCCTCGTGGATCCGGCCCGTAAAATCCGAATCGGAAACAAGCTCTATTTCGGCGACGACGACCTGCTCGTGGCCGAGGTCATCGACAACACCACCTCCCGCGGCCGGACTCTGCGGTTCCTCTTCGACGGCTCCTACGAGGAGTTCAAGAAGACCCTCTTCTCGCTGGGCGAAACCCCGCTGCCCAAATGGGTCCGCGAAAAGGTCGAACCCGAAGACGCCGAGCGCTACCAGACCATCTTCGCCAAACACGAAGGCGCCGTGGCCGCCCCGACGGCCGGCATGCACTTCTCCAAACATCTGATGAAACGCATGGAGATCAAGGGAATCGACAGCGCCTTCGTCACCCTGCACGTGGGCCTCGGAAACTTCCGGACGGTCGATGTCGAGGACCTCTCGAAACACAAAATGGACTCCGAACAGTTCTTCGTCACGGAGGAGGCCGCCCAGGCCGTCAACAACGCCAAACGTTCGGGACACAAGGTCGTGGCCATCGGTACGACCGTCATGCGCACGCTCGAAACCGCCGTCTCGACCAACGGCATGATCACACCCATGGAGGGCTGGACCAACAAGTTCATCTTCGCACCCTACGACTTCACCGTCGCCAATGCCATGGTCAGCAACTTCCACCTCCCGTACTCCACCCAATTGATGATGGTCGCGGCGTTCGGGGGCTACGAAACCGTCATGAATGCCTACAAGGTCGCCCGCGAAGAGGGCTACCGCTTCGGGACTTACGGCGACGCAATGCTCATACTTTAATTTTTTTTTCGTATCTTTGCAGGTATAAACCCCCGGAAACATGGCGAACAAGATTCTGTACGTATGCCAGGAGATAACCCCCTACCTCCCCGAAACGGAGGGGGCCCGGCTTTGCCGTGAGCTGATACAGGCCATGCAGGAGCGCGGAAACGAAATCCGTACCTTCATGCCCCGATACGGGTGTATCAACGAACGCAGACATCAACTGCACGAGGTCATCCGGCTCTCCGGCATGAACCTCATCATCGATGACAACGACCATCAACTTATCATCAAGGTCGCATCGATCCCCTCGGCCCGCGTACAGATCTACTTCATCGACAACGACGACTACTTCGCCCGAAAAGCCGTCCTTACCGATCCCGACGGAAACTTCTTCGCCGACAACGACGAACGCGCCATCTTCTTCGCCCGCGGAGTGCTCGAAACCGTCAAGAAACTCCGCTGGACGCCCTCGATCGTCCATTGTCACGGATGGTTTGCCGGCGTTGTTCCCGTCTACCTGAAAAAGGTGTTCGCCGACGACCCGATTTTCCGCGAGGTCAAGATCGTCGTCTCCCTCTACAACGACGGATTCCCCGGAAATCTCGACGCCCAGTTCAAGGAAAAGATCGCCGGAGAGGGGGTCAAAGATAAAAATCTCAATCTTCTCGACCTCCCATCATACGAAAATCTCTGCCGTTTCGTTATCCATTATGCCGACGGTGTGGTCGTCGCATCCGAGAATGTCGACCCCGCGGTGCTCGAATGGGCCCGGAACTCCGGGAAACCCCTGCTCGAACACCAGGCCCCCGACGCAGAGGACTTTTTCGATAATTACAACCGATTCTATGAAGCGATCCTATAACGCCCGTCACTGCGTACTCCGCCTCGCGCTTTTCGCCCTGAGCGGAGTTCTGACGTTCGGAAGCTGCACCAAAGTCGACGACACGCTCGGCGGCAACCTCATTCCCGACAACCAGCAGATGCGAGCCGGGTACGTGACAATCGACGGCCTGAATCCCAGGAAATATGTCGAAACCAGACTCTTCAAAACCGATTCGATCGTCAGTTCGAACCTCTCGTACGGCTATTTCGGTTCACAGATCAACGACAGCCTCGGATTGCGTACCGCCGGGTTCCTTTCCCAGATGGTCAGCTACTACGCCGTTCCCGAGAACTATTTCGGATACATGCCCATCTTCGATTCGGCGCAGATTCTGCTGAGCGTCACCAGTTTCGGAAAGGATACCCTCACCGAACAGCATTTCGCCGTATACGAGATCCTCAGCAACGATTATATTACCCAGAAGGAGAAGAAAGATACGACCTTCTACCTCGGATTCACGCCCGACCGCAGCATCTACGACCAGAGCAAACCGCTCTTCCGCTTCACGCTCGGCGGCGAAGGGAAATTCCCCTCCACAACGACGGCCGTCACCATGACGCCGACCGACGAGGGCCGCTCCTATATCAAGCGGCTGATGCTGCAGGAGGGCAAGTACAAGGATGACTATACGATCTACACCAACGACAGTCTGAAATATTTCATCGAGGAGTTCCCGGGTCTGTACATCGCCCCCGATCCCGGATTCCCCCTGACCCAAGAGGGCTCCAACACCGGAACCATCTTCGCCACGTCGCTCGATGCTTCGGGGCTCTCGATCTACGGACGCAACCGCGTCGAGGGAGACCCTTCCCTGATCAAGGATACGATCGGCATGGTCTTCTACTTCTACGATTCGTACGCCACGCACGGAAATGTCTCGGTGAACTCCATACACCACGACTATTCGCAGATCTCGGAACCGAAAGTGGCCTTCGAGGTGGCGAATGCCCAGGAGCCTGCGGCCGGAGCCCAGGATAGCCGACAGCCCGTTACGCAGCTTCGGGTCGAGGGATTGGGAGGCACCATCACCGAGATGACCTTAACGCATGCATTCTTCGCCGAACTCGAGGAGGTCATCGCCAAGGAGAACGCCAAGGAGGGCAAGGACTTCCGGACACTGGCCTTCAGCCAGGCCCGCATGTCGATCTACTTCACGGGAAGCAGCTACGACTGGAGCGATCTCGATCCCAATCCCGCCCCGGGCGGCACGGGATCACCGCTGATCGAGCTGATTGAAGAGATGAATGCCGCACCGAGCCGTCTGGGTCTCTACACCAACTACAAGACGCTGACGCCCGTCTCCGACTACGCCTATACCTACGAGCAGAATTACAGCACCACGCTCGCCTACGGTGGAAATATCAACCGCAGCCGCGGATGCTACGTTCTCAATATCACAGGCTATCTGCAACAGCTGTGGAACAGCTACATCCGGGCCAAGGAGGCCGCCGGGGTCCATTATCCCGATCCGACGCTTCAGGAGTCGGATCCCGCCGCCTTCGAAACGGCCTACGAATCCTGGGAAGAGGGTATCAACTGGGAAAACGTCAAGAACAAAACCGTCTACATCGGTCCCGAGGCCTACAGCCTCTATACGAATTCGTTCGGTATCTTCCAGGGGGCACCCGCCGATACGGGAGAGCCGCTCACGGCTCCGATCCAATTCGATCTGGCCTACAACCTCATCAAGTAAGCATCCGAAAACAACACAGGCAAAACCTAAGTGCACAGCTTAGGTTTTCGCATTTACAAAGCCATCAACCAAAACCCATGCAGGACAACTTAGTTATCGTCGAGTCCCCGGCCAAGGCCAAGACCATCGAGAAATTCCTCGGCAAGGACTTCGTCGTCAAATCGAGCTTCGGACACATCCGCGATCTGGCGAAAAAGGATCTCGGCATCAATATCGAAGAGGGATTCAAACCCATCTACGAGATCCCCGCAGACAAAAAAAAGGTCGTCGACGAACTCAACAAACTGGCCAAGGAGAAGACCGTATGGCTCGCCTCCGATGAAGACCGCGAAGGAGAGGCCATCGCCTGGCACCTCACCGAGGTGTTGGGACTTCCCGTCGATCAGACCAAACGAATCGTCTTCCACGAAATCACCAAACGGGCCATCCTCGAGGCCATCGAGAAACCCCGCACGGTCAACATGAATCTGGTCAACGCCCAACAGGCCCGCCGCATTCTGGATCGGCTCGTCGGATTCGAGCTCTCTCCCGTGCTCTGGAAAAAGGTAAAACCTTCGCTCTCGGCAGGACGTGTACAGTCGGTGGCCGTGCGGCTGATCGTCGAGCGCGAACGGGAGATCATCGCCTTCCGTTCGACCCCCTACTTCCGGGTCGTGGCACAATTCCATGCCGCCGATGATCCCGAAAAGAGCCTCTTCAAGGCCGAACTCCCGACACGTTTCGAAACCGCGCAAGAGGCCGAGGCATTCCTTCGCTCCTGCATTGGAGCGACGTTCACCGTTGCCAAATCGGAAGAGAAACCCGCACAGCGCTATCCCGCCCCGCCGTTCACAACCTCTACGCTCCAGCAGGAGGCAGGACGCAAACTGGGCATGTCGGTTTCGCGGACGATGGCCGTCGCACAGCGGCTCTACGAACAGGGATTGATCACCTACATGCGTACCGACTCCGTAAACCTCTCGCAACAGGCGCTGGCCCAATGCAAGGAGGAGGTCATCAAGCTCTACGGCGAAAAATATTCCCGCTGGTACAACTACAAGACCAAGACCAAAGGAGCCCAGGAGGCGCACGAAGCGATCCGCCCTTCGTACATCGACCGCCAGACGATCGAGGGCACGGCCGAAGAGAAACGTCTCTACGATCTGATCTGGAAACGGACGGTCGCCTCGCAGATGGTCTGTGCCGAACTGGATCGTACGACGATCACCATCGACATGACCGGATCGCAGCATCAGTTCGTGGCGCAGGGTGAGGTGGTCCGCTTCGACGGATTCCTGCGTCTCTACTCCGAATCAACGGATGACGACCAGGCCCTGGAAAGCGGTGAAGGACGCCTTCCGAAACTCGCAACAGGAGATCGGCTCGAGGCCAAACAGATCTCCGCAACGGAACGCTTCACCTCGGCACCGGCCCGCTACAACGAGGCATCACTCGTCAAGCGCCTCGAAGAGCTCGGAATCGGACGTCCCTCGACCTATGCCCCGACGATCACGACGATCATCAATCGCGGATACGTGGTCAAACAGAACCGCGAGGGGCAAAAACGTCCATACGAACAGTTGACTCTCAAAGGGGACAAAATCGCCCGCGAGACCCTTTCGGAGAACTTCGGTAAAGAGAAGAACCGACTCTCGCCGACAGACATCGGCATGGTGGTCAACGACTATCTGGAGGAGCAGTTTGCGCCGATCATCGACTACAACTTCACGGCCAATGTCGAGAAGGAGTTCGACCGGATTGCCGAAGGCGATATCACCTGGGTGAAGATGATCCGGGACTTTTACGGGCCCTTCCACAAAATGG